>DATGTY010000418.1:0-6312 GCA_035301605.1 Chitinophagaceae bacterium
TCCAGATTAACCCTTCTATCTACGGGAACAATATCGTCACTATATAGAATTCTATAATCCAACTTCCTTTCAATTTTCGAAAGTGCATTATGAAGTTTCGTATTTTTAAAATTAAGACTATAGGTGTCATTCCCCTGCGAGTATCCTTTAGCAGATACCTGTAAACTGGCGACGAGAACAATAATAAAACAGAGCTTCATAAGCAGGAGCACCTTTTTAAACCTTTCTAACCCGGGTCGTTTGGTCTTTCCAGTTAAGACAGCGGGTTGAAAAAAATTAGAAGATAACTTTTTTTTCATATTTTTGCATTTTAGAGTTAAGTCTCGCACAGACTCGTCTGTGCGAGAAGAGAAATTGGAAACTTGGGCGTCCAAACCATTTAAGTTTCCTTACTTTAATGGCCTCTCTTCTTTTCAAGAGAGGCTTTTTCATTGTTATACTTTTTTTTAATCCATGGCTATCAATTTTTAAGGTGATGAATTATAAATTGTTACATGTTTATTTTTGATATTAAATTTAAAAGGACGAACCATTTGGAGTTCTTTCAGCGCCTGATCCAGAGTTTCCTTTTCAAAAATTCCGGTAAAAGTATAATCTGCTATTTTTTTATCCTTAATCGTGATATTCACACCATACCAACGTGACAATTGACGAGAAAGCGACGCAAATTGCTCTCCTTTAAAAACTAATTTATCATCTTTCCAGGCAGTTTCAGAAATCAAATGATCTCCATTTTTGGTCAGTACTGGGTGTATTTTTGTCACTTTCAATTTAGGAAGAGGTTCTATTCTTGTCAACGTTTCTATATTCTTTTTATGAAGTTTTTCTGACACTGATATTTTTCTATTATTTGCTCCTTTTGTTTTAGAAGGCATATGATACACCACCTTTTCTCCGGGTTTCAGTATTAAATCCTTGTCTTTGTCATCGATTAGAGAAACAGAGACACTCCCCTCTATTAGAGATAAGGAAGATTTTTCATCATCCGGATAAGCTTTTAAATTAAATTCTGTTCCTATATCCTTCACAGTCAGTCCTTTTGTATGGATTACAAAAGGATGTTCGGCATCATGTTTTATCCTAAAATAAGCCTCCCCTACTAAAGTCACTTCTCTTTTAGGAATATGTTGAAAATCATTTGGATACGTTAATTTAGAATCCGCATTCAGCCACACTTTTGTGCCATCCGGCAGCGTAATCTTTGTTTTGGATCCTGCCTTTGTAGTAACCGTATTTAGGTTCCGTTGATGAGCAGTAAAAGATTGATAAACAAACCAACCACCTACCAGAAGGACGGCAATCACCGCTACACTTTTCCACAACTTCTTACTTCGAAATAACGGAGTCTTCTTTTGTCTATTATTAAGCACAGATGTCGGGGTTATTTTTTCCATCATCCGATTTTTGTAATCGACCGTACGTTTTTGAACTTCCTCCTCTTCCTCATGAACTTTTACTTCTTCCCAATAGTCCTTTAAATCTGCTTCTAATTGTTGAACTTCCTCAGTTTTATCTTCCTCACTGAGCAACCGCTCAAGCAGTTCCAACTCCTCTGAGCTTGCCTCTCCGGTCAATTTCCGACCCAGCAACTCCCATATATTTAAGTCCTTCTCATCCATAAAATGATCTCATTATTACCGAGAATATTCATCCTCTTCCTTATAGGAGACCAGTTTTTAGTTGGATACCCTTAAAGAAAGCAAAAAAAATATTCATTCTGGATAAACATTCTTTTATGGCTATCGCACTACTCTTCATTCGCTTTCTGAGCTTCTCGTGTAACTTTATATAAAGCTTCATGTAATCGCTTCATAGCTATACCCATTTGTGCTTCTATGGTTTTCACAGAAAGTTGAAGAAGACCGGCAGCTTCCCGATATTTCAAATCATCTTCTTTGATAAGTTTATAAATAAGTCGGCAACGCGGAGGCAGTTTATGAATAGCGGCCTGTACTTTTTTCAATGCTTCTTTAGTAATAAATGCATCTTCAGGAGTAGAACCATCTGCTTTCAACCAAAGAGAAGTCTCATCAAGAGAGAAAGTTTGTCGTTTTTTTCTTTTTTTCAATTGATTAAGAGAAGCATTCCTAATACTCACATACAGATATAATCTAAAATCAGCGATTTCATCCAGTTTATTTCTCCGATTCCAGACCCGTAATAAAACATCTGAAGTTATTTCCTCCCCCTGTTCTCGTGAATGAAGAAAAGAAAAGGCAAAGCGTGTGAGGGGTGAAAAACAAAGTAAAAATAATTGCTCAAATGCTTTTTCATCATCATAATTACAAATTCGATCCCGTAAATAAAATAGCTTGTCTTTATTTATCATAAAAGAATCTTAAAATGATTAGATGAGTGCTAATTTAAGAAAATTTTATGAAAATATATAACTTTTTTTTATAATTAAAATTAAAACCTTACTTAATTGCTCATTTTTAAGAATAAATAACTGCTCCTGCTGTCAGTTGTTATAAAACAAGTCACGCCAAAATCAATTATAAAAGTTTCTTTTTTTTTATTTAACTTCATACCTGAAAATGAGATTATCAATAATCCACATAAATCATATTCATGCCGGAAGTTTATAGTGAACAAACCCCATTAGCCTCCCAGGATTGTTTCGTCATCTTCGAAAGACGAAAGAAGAACTTCTCTTTTCCCATCCATACCCATCCGGAGTATGAAATTAACTTTGTATCCAATGCCAAAAATGCCAAACGTATCATTGGCGATTCTGAAGAATACATCAATGAAAAGGATCTTGTACTCATTGCGAACCCACAGCTTAGACATGCATGGATGGACGGAAAGTGTATCTCTCATAATATTCACGAAATCACTATTCAATTTCATCCCTCTTTAATTGAACCTTATCTTTTCAAAAATCAATTCAGATCCATAAAAACATTATTAAATAAGGCGACAAAAGGAATTTGTTTTGGATCAAGGTCTATTGAGAAAATAGAACCTCTATTGCAGATTTTATCTATGGAAAAAGAAGGATTTTACGCTGTCAACCGTTTGCTTACCCTATTATATGAACTTTCCAAAGCCGAAGACATCCGAATTCTATCCTCTAATGAAACCAAAGAAGACAGTAGAAATACGGCACTACTCAATCATCTTCATGATTATATTACCGCCAACATCTCTCAAAAATTCCTCATTTCGGAAGTAGCTGCAGAGCTTAATATGAGCCGTTCTACCTTCGCACGCTTTTTAAAAGCCCAACTCAATATGACTTATACCGATTATCTACTGGATAGACGAATTAAAATAGCCATCGTAAAATTAAATACCGGTCTTCCCAATAAAGATGTTGCTATTCAATGCGGATTCAACAGTGTCTCTTATTTCTATAGAGTTTTTAAGGAAGTCATGGGCGTCAATCCTACAGAATTCAAGAAAAAGAATAAGAAAAAACGATTTATAGTATAATATCTGGGTAAATTTTATAAAATAAATGAGCTCATTTTACAATCCTCTCAAACATCACATTATTCGTTATTTTTCTCCTTTTTAGAGAAAAATCCGGCACTGATATATATTAATCCGGTTTTGATAGTTAAATAAATCCTTTTTTTGAGTGTTTATTTCAAATAAATTGAATAAATATTAAAAGGTTTTTTCATTAAACAAAAATAGGTTTGTATCTACTTTTCAACAAATCATTACAAATCTATGAAAAAACTATTACTCGTTTTGCTGCTCAGCATTTTTTATCAAATGGTGTGGGCTCAGCAATCTTCGACCATTGGAGGGCTTGTGAAGGATGAAAACAATAATCCTTTAGTAGGAGCCTCCATTCACGTCCAAAATACTAACATAGGCTCGCTTACTGATCAAAACGGACAGTTTGAACTCAAAGCCTCCATTGGACAAACGCTTATTATCTCCTATATCGGTATGGAAACTAAAAGCATTACCATCAAAAATCTAAAGGATTTAGTGATTACCATGCAATCCGAAGGGAGCACGCTTAATGAGCTTGTAGTCATCGGATACGGAACAGTTAAAAAGAAAGATCTTACCGGAGCTATTGCTTCTGTAACGGCTGATGACATCCAGGCTAACCTTGCACAGAGTACTGCCGAAGCACTTCAAGGAAAAATTGCCGGAGTCACCGTAGCTAGTGCTGGTGGTCAGCCGGGAGATGGAATGAGTATTAACATTCGTGGACTGAGTTCATTGGGATCCAATACACCGCTCTATGTAATAGACGGAGTTTATGGAGATATCAGCATGGTGGATCCTTCTGATATTAAATCTATCCATGTACTTAAAGATGCTTCCGCAGCTGCCATTTATGGTTCTCGTGCTGCCAATGGTGTGGTTTTAATCACTACAAAAAGTGGACAGCGCAACACCGCTGCTCAAATTACGCTAAATGCCTATACCGGCATACAAAAGGTTGTTAAAAAGATTGATCTCATGAATGCTCAGCAATGGAAACATATCATGAAAGCCTCAGGATATTTACCTCAACAAGCACAGGATTTCAAAGGTCTAGGTACCGACTGGCAGGATCAAATATACAGAACAGCTCCTGTCAGCAAAATCAATATCGATATATCAGGAGGTGGAGATCATTCTACTTATGATGTTTCTGCCGGTTATATTGATCAAAAGGGTATTCTAATTAATACCGGTTATAAGGCCTTTAACATTCGCAATAAAAATACCTTTTCACTTTTTAATGATAATGTAAAAATTGGGAATACATTCCTTGTTAAATCAGGCGACAAAAAGTACTCAGATTTCACCATTACTGATGCATTACGAGAGAATCCATTGATTCCCGTTTACGACAAAGATCAACTGGGAGGTTATGCCCCTTTTGAACCCTGGATGAAAAACATGTCCAACCCTGTAGGATATAACATGTTACATAACTGGCATACTTACCAGACCGATATTCTTATCAATGCCTTTGCAGAAGTTAATCTGGGCATCAAAGGATTAAAATATAAATTCAATCTAGGGCTTAACAGAACTACCGGACGTCATTATAGATACAATGATGCTTATAACTTTGGAGCCGGCATTGTAAAGTCTTCTATTGCCGAAGATGCTTTTTTTAACAAAGAATGGCTCGTAGAAAACACGCTTCATTATAACCGCACTTTTGGGAAGCATACACTTTCTGTCCTATTAGGATATTCTGCCCAGGAAAATTCTAATAGAGGCTTTGGGGCAAGCCGAAAAGACATTCCTAAAGGAACGGATGTCATTAGTGCAGCCTCTCCTACCGAACAAAGTACGTCAGGAAGTTTACAAGAGCATTCACTCATCTCACAGTTTGGAAGGATACTGTATAGCTATGACTCCCGTTATTTATTTACCGGCTCTCTACGTAGAGACGGATCGTCTCGCTTTGCTGAAGGACAACGTTATGGAATCTTCCCTTCCGTTGCTTTAGGCTGGAATATTATGAATGAAGATTTTTTTGCGCCCTTACAGAATAAAATAAATGTCTTAAAACTCAGATTGAGCTGGGGTAAACTGGGGAATCAGAATATAGGCAACTATCCAACACAAAGTACTGTGACTACCGGTATCAATTATTTACAAGGAAAAGGTAGCAGTGTATCCTGGTGGCAGGGTGGCAGCACAGGTATTTCCTGGGTATCTCCCAAAAACCTAACCTGGGAGGAAACACAAACCAGTAATATAGGTTTAGATGCTGCCTTCTTTGACAATAAATTGACTTTAAATGCTGATTACTATATCCGTGAGACTAAAAATATCTTATTAAGCATTAATATGCCGCCATCGGCCGGACTGGGAGGCGCTCCTACCTTAAATGCAGGAACAATAGAAAACAAAGGCTTTGAAGTATTATTAAATTACAGAAACTCTATAGGAGAATTTAATTATCATTTTGGGCTGAATGCTTCTAGTGTAAGAAACAGAGTGAAAGCCGTTACCGTGGGTAATATTCAAGAATTTGGAGGATACAATCCTCATAATGAAGGCACCATTACCTGGGCTAAACTAGGTTATCCAATCGGGGGTTTCTGGGTAATAAGAACAGATGGTTTATTTCAAAGCGAGGCAGAAGTAAAAGCACATAAAAACTCCAAAGGAGAGACTATTCAGCCTAAGGCTAAGGCCGGAGACATTCGCTTTATAGATGCCAATGATGATGGACAGATTTCTGCAGATGACCGTCAATATGTAGGCAGCCCCTTTCCCGATTTATCCTTTGGATTCAGAGCCGGTTTCACGTATAAAGCGTTAGACCTTTCGCTCTTCTTCGACGGTATGACAGGAAATAAAATTTACAATTATACCAGAGCCAGAATTGAATCT
>DATGTY010000419.1:0-2779 GCA_035301605.1 Chitinophagaceae bacterium
TTTATAAATTCAAGTTCTTAGATAAAGAGCAAAGTTGGAGGTCGCGCCTACCTGCCGGTAGGCAGAAGTTCGAGCCTCGTTTTCCGCTCTTTGCAATCCTTCGCTTATCGAAGGATTTTTTACTTTGCCCGGGTGGTGGAATTGGTAGACACGCAGGACTTAAAATCCTGTGACCCGAAAAAGGTCGTGCGGGTTCAACCCCCGCTCCGGGCACTCCTCTTAATTTATCTCATGTATTACATGTACGCTATTAGTATTACCAAGCTCATTCAGACTTCAGGTTCATTGGTTGTTTTGCAGCTTTAATTGCAGGATACCACGACGCCAATAAGGAGACGAACAGTATAGTGACCCAAACCAATACAAAATCAATCCAATGCATATCTACAGGATAGGCATTAATTACAAAAGTACCTCCTCCTAATTTCACCCAGCCGAAATGCTGCTGACCCAGACAGACTAATAATGCGATAACTGTTCCTACAGCAGCTCCGGAAAAAGAAACTAAAAGACCTTCAGCCAGAAAAATACGTTGAATCAACTTATGTCCGGCTCCCATCGCTTTTAAAATAGAAATATCTTTCCTTTTCTCTATTACCAACATGGATAAAGCCCCAATCATATTAAAAGCAGCAATAATAAATATAAAACAAAGGATAGCATATACTGCCCATTTCTCTGTCTGCATCACCAAGTACAGGGATCGGTTTTGTTCGTATCTCGTCTCTATTTTGAATTTCTTAGATGGGAAAATCGAAGACACTCTCTTCTGTACTTTTTCTTTATCAGCCCCCGGAACTAAAGAAAGTTCTATAGCAGAAATTTCACTTCTCCCTTTCCCCATCAACGATTGCAAATACCCAAGGTTAGTCAGCACATATTTATTATCAAAATCCTGCTGAATCGCGAAGGTTCCAGCTGGCGTAATAGTACCTGTATAAAAGGCACTCTGAGGCATCATCATTACCCGCCCATTCGCTTTGGGCAAATAAATAGTCACAGGAAATGGATTACTTACCGCATCTATACCCAAAATGGAAGCAACGCCTGCGCCAAAAACAGCTTTTGGCTTTTGTGCAGTACCCAAATCAAACAAACCTCTTATAATCCTCGATTGTACCCCGGTTACTTTATGAAATGCACTATCCACACCCTTTAATTCTACAATCATCTTTTCTCTGCCATTTCTCAAGAGCGCTTTTTCCTCTAAAGACTTGGACAATCCGTCAATCGAAGGCACTGCTTTTAAAGAATCTAATTGCTCTGGAGAAACAATCATCGTTTTTCCGTAAATAGGAGAAACCTTAAGCTCCGGATAAAAAGAGGAATACAAAGACTTTACCAATCCCTCGAAACCATTGAACACACTCAGCACAACAATCAATGCAGTAGTACCAACAGCTATGGCGCTCATGCTTACCCAAGAGATAATATTAATAGCCTGTGCAGATTTTTTTGCCTTTATATACCGAAATGCAAATTTCCAAATCAAGGTAAATGAGGAATTTTTAAGATGAAAAATTTATCCTTTCTGCTTATCCTCGTCAATTTTCTTAAAAACCTCCTCCATCTTAAATACATAATCCAATGTATCATCCAAATAGAAGGCCAGCACAGGAATACGTCGTAATTGATGCCGAAGATTATTACCCAATTCCCGCTTAATTGCACTATGCTTTTCTTTAATCTTTTCTAACACCACCTCATCGTCTTCTCCCTTAAAAATACTTATATAGACCCTTGCTTCCAACAAATCCGGCGTCATGCGTACATGCGAAATAGATATCAAAGCGCCATTGATCATACTCAGACTAAGATGTTGAAATACATTACCTAATTCCTGCTGCACAAGTTGACCAATCTGTTTTTGTCTTTTGCCCTCTTTCATAATAAGATTTGTAATGACTGAATAAGTCGTAAATTTACACATTTTTTCCGACGGGTAACTATTTATCCTCATTGAATATTAACTATGAAAAGTCTATATCCCATATTAAGATACCTGAAACGGCATACCAAAGCGATCGTAGCATACTTCATTTGTAACTTGATTTCTGTTATTTTCTCTTTGGTATCTCTGACTATGCTCATTCCTTTTCTCTCTCTTATCTTCAATAAAATGGATTTAGTCAGAGTGAAACCGCCTTTTAGTTTATCGGCTGATGCATTAATCGAAACTTTTAATTTTTATCTTTCGCAAATCATTATTGAACAGGGGCGAGTCTCCGCGTTAGGGTTTATTTGCATCATGGTTATTACCGCTATCCTTTTCAAGAATTTCTTTCTTTATTTAAGTCAGTGGATTAATTCACCTATCAGGAACGCAGTCATCAATGATATGCGGTCGGATTTATATTCCAAAGTTTTAAGATTACCGATAGGCTATTTTTCCGAAGAAAGAAAAGGGGATATTCTAAGTAAAATGACGAATGATTTACAAGAAGTAGAGAGTTCAATCATCAGCGTTTTGAATACCGCATTGCGACAGCCCATCACCATTATTGTCTTTCTGTTGGCCATGATTAAAATCAGTCCAAAGCTGACTTTGTTCTTAATTATTCTCCTGCCTATTACCGGTTTTGTCATTGGTCGTGTAAGTAAATCACTAAAAAAGAAATCCAAAGCTGGGCAAGAAAAACTGGGAGACATTCTTTCTATTATGGAAGAAACGCTGGCAGGCATGCGTGTTGTGAAGGCTTTCAATGCAGAAGACCAGCGAAAAAGCCGATTTATGGGAGAAAATAATCACCTTTTTCATATTAAAAATAGCATTTACCGA
>DATGTY010000420.1:0-5346 GCA_035301605.1 Chitinophagaceae bacterium
TTTAATGACTTTATACTCCAATCAATTAAAGAGCCCGATAAATGCTCCAAAGCCCAAATATAGCGCCTGGAAGACTCCCCAGTCCCGCTTGTCGTGGCTGTCACTCATGGTGGATTTGGCTGGACTCTGCTTTAGGCCGATATCTTTGAGAAATTTTGGGCTGATGCTGATGCCCTGAGCGATCTCCCCGGAGGGTATGGCACTTATACAGCTGTCCGAGCATCATGGAGACTAATTGATCATACGTTTTATATTTGTGACAATGCTTGTCGGATTCATGTTCAGCAATTATTTTATTCAGTTGTGATGAGGGAGAGAGTTCAAAAATTTGACCCAATAGAGTTTTTTCAGATTTTTTTGCGATCTTGGTAAGGCTCATGATTGTAAAATTGTTGTTGGGATTTCTGAATGGATCCAATCTTACAATTTTCATGCCATGAGCCATTTTTTTGTTCGGACAGTAGTGATAATACTCAACTTAAAATTCATAGAAATTTGCCTATTGTGATTTTTATCATTAAAGTGTAATAATAAATGGTACGTTTTTAATGTGCTTTCGGATGAATAAAAAATAATATAGGAAGTAATACTATGCCTGATTATCAAGATCTTAAAAGAGAACTGGGAAATATTGCACCCTTGATTGAAAAATATCCTGAAAAATTAAAATCACAGGTCTTCAATTTGTTAATACATAACTTTTATGAGGGGGAAATACCAGACACAATATCCCAAGCATTAACAAATTCTGACTATTTATCCCAGACCACGACTGAAACAGATACAAGTAATAAACAACAAAGTAAGTTGAAAAATGGAGGCCTTATCCAAGAGGCAAAGATAAAAAATTCAAATAGCTTTCCTGATTTTATAAAAAAATGTAAAGATGCAAAGAGTTCAGCAAAAAAGAACTTACTGATCATTTATTATCATGAATTAGTAAGACGTAATGGGCCTATAAAGGATGAAAAAATTAAAGCCAAATACACAGAGATGGGGTGGAAAACAAATAAAAAATTTAGGCAAAGCCTCAGAGATGTCAAAAACAAAAATAATTGGATATATGAAGTGGACGAGGATGGAGCTGAACATGAATCTGGCGGTTGGTTGACTACACATCAAGGATCTGATTATGTAAAAGAAAATTTGCTAATAACTAACAATGGATAAGCAAGTTTTTTTGGATGAAAGCGATTTTTACAATCAATTAAAAATAGAGCAAGTAAAACTACTCTGTTACTATCAATTGAGCGAAAATGGAATCGATATATTTACGATTAGCGACGTAGAAGATTGGTTTCATGGATTAAGCTTACCTAAACCAAATAAAAGTCGGATACTTGAGAAGGTTCGCAGATCAAAATATTTCTTAAAAGGCACAACGGATAAGTCTTTTCGACTTCATGGTAAAACCATAAAAGATTTAAATGATTCATATAAGGAATTACAAGAACCATCTGATGAAATTATAAACTATGATACAATTTTACCTAAAGCTTTATACGAGAATACTAGAGGATACATTGAGAGATTAGCAAAACAAATTAATGCTTCCTATGAAAGCAATATATTTGATGGTTGTGCTGTCTTAATGAGACGCCTAACTGAAGTAACGATAATACTGACATTTAAAAAGCTTGACATAGAAGATGAAATTATGAACGGAGATCGGCATGTCGGAATGAAATTATTAATTGACACGGCAATCAAAAATCAAACCCTTGATCTTACAACTGACTCTCGAAAATGTATTCATAAGTTTCGTGAGCTCGGTAATTTTTCTGCGCACAAAGTTTATTATAACTGCAAAAGGAAATATATACAGGAAGTGATACCCGAATATCGAGCACTAATTGAAGAATTGTCGCATAAAGCACAATTAATATAATTCGGCATAATTAGTAATTCAAGTAGCTATGCCTTACCCTCTCTTGCATCAGACTCAGTATCTCTCTAAAATTCGTGGATCTGCCAGTTCGGGTAATGGGGCTATGGTAGACCCAGTAGTAGCCTTGGTGGATCGACCTTTTTTGGCCGAATCCAGCACTTTGATGGGCGTCTCATCGGCTTGCAGGTATCCTTGGGCCCGGGTGTCTTCGAGAAGGTGCTCCCAGAGAATCTGTAGCCGCTCGGTCCCCTGGGCGCCCACCCGTCGAGGGTGGAGCGAGCAATGAGGATCCCTCCCGGGCAAACCGCTGTCGGTAGAGCGGCAGGTGATCCGGCAACGGGAACCGCCCCAGCTCATCGCGGACCAGTCCGCCAAAACTCTTGCGTATGTCACAGGCCCCGCGGTAGAACCAATAGCGATGAGTTGGCTAATAAGCCGGACAATCAGTGTCCACCGAAATCCTCACCCTGTTGGGATAGATAATCTGCAGCTGCTGGCCGTCCCGACCGTTCACATCGACAGACAAAAATCCTCCGGAAGGCTCCTGCGTACGTTTTTTCAGGGCGATCCAGTACCCGAATGTGGAAAGTTTAAGATCATGTTGCTGGCAGATGGCTTCCGCGGCTGGCCGCTGCTTTTCCACTCCTCGACCAAGGCAAACATGTGTGAGTTTGTTTCTCTTGTTGTCCATAGCTTTTTTATTGGTAGCAACTGGTGAGGATTCACGCCATACATCTTACAACAAGTTCTCAGCAGGGAGCAAATCTATCTTTAGCCGTAAAGAAGATGTAGTTAGTTGATCGGCTGAATAGGATCAATGACTTTTTTGAGATTACACAGCTTCTTTATGAACACATGCTCCTGAATAATCCACCTCCCCGGCGGGCCGAGAAAAATAAGCGCCCCCGTTGCCAGCTTTAAAGCTAATGAACTTCGATATAATCACTGATAGAGCCAGAGCTATACTCAACAAGATCATCCCAATTTATGGAACCATCTTCACTACAGAAATCTTTCATAAACCTCATGTTGAATTTATTTATGACTTTCCCATATTCTACATCAAAGAGATCATTATTCTCTTTGGCTTTATGTCCTAAAGGTTCAATGATGTCTTGATAGAAGTCTTCATCACCAGATATGAAATACCAAAAATCTTGTCCACATATCTTAATATAATTTCCTCTATCATAAGGACCATACTTACCATAGCAGCAACCGTTGACTGCAAATATGTGGGATTGATCAGTATTAGTACGAAGAATTTTTTTAGCTTTTCTAAAATTACTTTCAAGCCTTTTTATTTGGCTGCTATTGCCCCAATACGGTCCAGACTTAATAGATACAATATAGCGGACATTGTCTTTTATAAATTCTAAATCTACCCCTTCTGCCGACGATTTTTGACCATTATAAACTTCCTGATTAACAAAAATGGCAAGTTTCTCTAAAAACTCACCAAAAATCCCTTCTTCTTGGGAAGATAGGTAAGCATCTAAAATTCCCTTAACGAGTTGTTCAGCGGTAACTACATTTTTTGCTTTAAACAAGTATGGATTTTTCCGTTTAAGAACAAGATTAAGCTTTAATCTTTTTAACTTTTCAATTCTTTTCTGGTGAAATTCATTTATGTGTCTACCTACAAAATCTGCAATTTCTTCTTTCCTAATTGGTTGCATATTTTTTTTCTTCTTCAAATAAAATATTTTTTACAGGTTCTACTTTCTCACGAGCTAATTCACAGAATTCTTCATGTATATCAATTCCTACTGTATTCCTGTAAAGTCGCTGCGCAACATCTATAGTCGTACCTGATCCCATAAATGGATCTAAGACCATATCAAATTCTTTAGAAAATAATTTGATAAACCATTCAGGTAAGGCATCTGGAAATGCAGCACTATGTCCTTTATTATTACACTCAGTAGCTAAATGCAGGACATTATTGGGATAGACAGTTTCTTTTCCTTTCCAATTGGAAACATTTTTTCCAAAACCACTATTAACTTTCGATTCGTCTCTTTGTTTATCAGTGTCGCTGAGATTATTTAATCTTCTTTCTGCCCAATCTCCGATAGGAACTTTAACAGCATCTTGGTACATGTGAAATTTCTTTTCTTTATTAAATTGTAGACACCGTTCCCAAGAATCACGAAAACGATTCGGCCACTTTCCTGGAAATGAATTTTTCTTATGCCAAATAAATTCTTCTGTCCATAACCAACCTTGTTTTTGTAGCTCTAAAATCAACTCTATTACATAAGTACTTCGTTGACCATTAACTACTCTTTCCTTGATATTTAGAATAAAAGTCCCTTTAGGGTCTAAAACTCGAAAAAATTGTTCTGCTCTCGGTTGAAACCAATCGACATAATTCTTTGGCTTAATACCACCATAAGTTTTAGATCTGCTATCAGCATAGGGAGGAGATGTAACTATTAAATCAAATGTATTATCATCAAAGTCTTTTAATACCTCTAAGCAATCACCTTGGAATATATCTGCTGTTAATTTCGCCATTTTGCCAAAAACAATTTAAGTCTGTATCGTAGGTTTTTTTGATTAGCTTAATTTATTAAAATAAGTGTATAAATTAAATTATTTTAGAGGAAAGCCATATTTCGCTGGTAACCCCATCGTTTCCAGCTCAAAGAAGAATCGCTACGCAAAGAATAACGTTTGAGCCCATGAATTTAAACAACTAACGGAGATCACCCCTCCCCTTCATCACCAAAAAGATGCCGTAATATTACCTGCTGAACATCGGTGGGCTTCAAATAATATTCGGAAATATGCTGTTTCTGTTTGGTGGCCAAAAGCGGACTCGTCTGTGGATTGGAGGATATCCGCCCGTGGGATCCTTTGACTCCCTCTCCGCTGACAGGGATCAGATCCATCATGTACCGGAAGCCCATTTTTTTCTGCAGCAGCCGCATTCCGGCTTTAAGTTTGGGAAATCTGATATCAGGATTCAACACCATTTCAGCCGGATCGTACCCCGGTTTGGCATGGATATCCACCGTTGGGGCGAAATCGGGGGCTTTGCCCTCATCCAGCCAGTAGTAATAGGTGAACCAGGCCTCCGGACTGGCAATGGCGACCAGCTCCCCTGTCCTCGGATGATCCAGATGGTATTTTTTCTTGTCTTCTTTCCCTAAAATAGTTTCTACGCCCGGCACCTCTTCCAGCATCTGTTTGATCGGCTCGACATCGGCGGGATCTTCAATATAGATATGGGCCACCTGGTGATCGGCCACGGCAAAAGCGCGGCTGGCCCCGGCATCCAGCACTTCCCCGCCCAGTTCTTCTCGTACGGTAATAAATCCTTCTTTGCGCAATATCCTGTTTAATGAGACGGGCTGGCTAACTGAAGTAATGCCGTATTCCGACAGCACAATTACTTGGGTGTCCCGCTCCTCGTAATAGGTGATTAGATCTTCACATACTTGGTCTATTTC
>DATGTY010000421.1:0-3144 GCA_035301605.1 Chitinophagaceae bacterium
TAGAAATCATCTGATCTATGAATATGAAATTCCAAAATATGATGGGGACCTGGGAAACCCCAATTGCTTCGTCACGCTTGGAAATGAAGAAGTAAAGCGAAAAAAAGATATTATTCTCAACAGCTTTAAAAGTCAGCGGCAAAAACAGTGGTTAGACGATACACTACTGACTTCGATCATGAGAATAAGAGGGATCGGGTGTGCTGCAGAATCAAAATATGCCGAGGCTTTTTATTTACGTAAAATGGTGCTGTAACAAAGAATATGTTTTAGAATTAATTTTAGACATCGGCCTTAATAACAGTTGGAGGATGAACATATTTAAATCTATTTATAGCAAATTAAGGCTTGTCAAATTGGTTAGTTACCTGAGGCACCATAATGCATTCTTTGCAAGGTTTTGGTTGACCGCTATGCTGAAAAAAAATGCCACGCAGCGTTTTGTTCTTGTATATACGATGGGGAAGGTTGGGTCAACATCGATTTCAAATAGTTTGAAAAGCCAGCTAAAAGGGTACTCTGTATATAATGTTCATTGGCTGAATAAGAGCAATCTACGTGCGGACCAACAGTTTCATAAAAAACTTTATCATGAGCATAAGAATAATGGAAAAGAGTCGAATGTACTGCCCGATTATATAATCAGAGGATTTTATGTCAGTGACTTAATCAGTAACAGCAATCCAAATTCAGATAAACATAAAGTAATAACCTTAGTCAGGGATCCTGTAGCGAGAGAAGTATCCTCATTCTTTCAAAATTCAGAACGTTTTTTCGGTATTAATTTTGAAGGTATAGATAAATCTAATCAAGAAGCAACACTTGAAAGACTGATAGATGTTTTTCTAAATGACTTCATAAGTAGAAATGGTATCGATTTTTTAGATGCTGATCCTTTGACGTGGTTTGACGAAGAAATAGAAAAAGTCTTTAATGTTAATGTATATGATAGTCAATTCCCTAAGGGAAAAGGCTATATGTTATTTAAAAATGATGGTGTTGATGTATTATTAATCCGGCTGGAGGATCTTAATAGGTGCTTTAGTGAAGCTTCCGCTCAATTATTAGGTAAAGAACAGAAAATCATTAAATCTAAAAATACAGCCGGAAAAAAGAACTATTCATCAATTTATGCTGCATTTAAAAACCGATTGGAATTACCGGAGTGGTACCTGGATAAGATGTATGAATCAAAATATGCAAAACACTTTTACACTCCGAATGAAAGACTCGGTTTCAGAGAAAAATGGACTGACAGGCTGTAGCAGTTAAATAAAATTGAATATACCCTGCACTGAATAGCGGAGTATGTCAGGCAGATGTGTTATAAAGTTTATTAAATATATTTCTAAATCATAATAAATCAAGATTTGAAAAACCAACGATGCCGTAATTGTGGAAATGAATTGGCTTACACTTTTGCTGACTTGGGGGCTTCGCCGCTTTGCAATGAAATTATTAAGCCCAAAGAACTGAACAAAGGTCAGCAATCATATCCATTGCATGCTTACGTTTGCGATGAATGCTTCCTGGTACAGGTAGGAACCAGCATAAATCCGGAAGAAATTTATGCTGAATATAGTTATTTCTCATCCTACTCAGATTCGTGGTTGGAGCATGCTGAACGATATGTCGAGATGATGATTGAAGATTATGAAATAAGCCAGAGTAGCTTTGTTACTGAAATCGCCAGCAATGATGGTTACTTGCTTCAGTACTTTGAAGAAAGGAAGATTCCAATTCTCGGCGTTGAGCCGTCGCATACTGTGGCCCGGGCTGCAAACCAAAAAGGTATTCCTACGGAGGAGGTCTTCTTTGGTGAAAAGACGGCTCACGATCTTGTCAACAAATATACCCGCGCAGATTTGATTTTGGGGAATAACGTATTAGCCCATGTGCCGAGGATTCATGATTTTGTTAAGGGACTTGGCATAATGCTGCATGAAAAAGGGATTATGACTTTTGAATTTCCCCACCTGCTGCAACTGGTGGAGAACAATCAGTTTGATACTATTTATCACGAGCACTTTTTCTACTATTCATTCCACGCTGTGCAAACGATATTTAAGAATCATGGATTCAAAATTTTTGATGTTCAGCAGCTGCCTACGCATGGTGGATCTATTCGGATCTTTGTCAGCAGAGCAGCTAATAAAAAATATAAACTAAGCCGAAGGGTCAAAAAGATGCTTGCTGTGGAGAAAGAAAAAGGATATCTGGATATAGCATTTTATACCAGATTTGAGGAAAATGTAAAAAAGACAAAAAGAGATCTACTGACTCTGCTTACGAAGTTAAAAAACAACGGGAAAAGCATTGTGGGTTATGGAGCCCCGGGAAAGGGAAATACGCTGCTGAATTACTGTGGAATTGGAACCGACTTTCTTGATTATACCGTAGATCGCAGTCCTCATAAACAAGGTCACTTTTTGCCGGGTTCACTGATACCGATCCAACATCCGGATAAAATAAGGGAAACGGAGCCGGATTATGTGCTTATCCTTCCATGGAACCTGAAGAATGAGATTATGAGTCAAATGAATGGCGTAGAGGAGTGGGGGGCAAAATTTATCGTTCCGATACCCCGACCGAAGATAGTCAGTCCACGCAAACAGAAGCTGCAAGAGGTTAGTCAATAAATCGGAAGGGAGATGGAAAACTTGGTAAACGTGTTCCCATAAATGTAGTTGTTAGGGTACACTTTTCAACCAAGATATAAAATGGTTGAATAAGGACGTATTTACCGGTTAATAAATATATACAAAGTATTCTGGGCGTTATGAGTTCTTGAGTTGAGCACGGAACGGTGTTTAAGGTCACATTAGAGCTATCTTTAACCGGTAAAGGTGTAATTCTAAAATGCATATAGACTAAAATGACTGATAGGGACGGGCTGAGTTTGGAAACCATTATATCTTTTACCAATCGCGGTATAGACTGTTGGGTGCAACACGGTATAGTCCGGTGGAAAGTATATATCAGGCTTGAAATTGCTTTAATAAGATCTGTTCTATTTCTATAACTGTGTGTGTAGTTTTGAGTTAAATAGGTGTGTAGATATTACGTAAAAACCCGTTAGATATCTCATCTTTCACAGCCAGTAATTATCACGAAGGAAAGGGGAAACAATCTGTACATCAACTA
>DATGTY010000422.1:0-4136 GCA_035301605.1 Chitinophagaceae bacterium
TGATCTTATTTATAGCCTGAAAGATGTTTACTTAAGATGATTTAAAATGATTGTATGGAAAAACAAACTAAATTGAGCAAAGAAGAAATATTAGCAATTTATAATAAACCCTTAATGGAGTTGGTTTATGAGGCTGCTACAGTGCATCGTAAGTATCATGATCCTAATACAGTACAGGTTTCTACACTTATTTCAGTAAAAACAGGTGGCTGTCCGGAGGATTGTTCTTATTGTCCACAAGCCGCACGTTATCATACCGATATTGAAGGAAATGAATTAATGTCTATTCCGCAGGTCAAAGCGCAAGCCTTAAGAGCAAAGGCGGCCGGTAGTTCCAGAGTGTGTATGGGAGCCGCTTGGCGCAATGTGAAAGATGGCCCTGAATTTGAAAAGGTATTAGAAATGGTGCGTACTGTGAATAAAATGGAAATGGAGGTGTGTTGTACTTTAGGAATGGTAACTGAACACCAGGCTAAAAGACTTTCTGAAGCAGGGTTGTATGCTTATAATCATAACCTGGATTCTTCTAAAGATTTTTATGAAAAAATCATCTCTACCAGAGCTTATGAAGATCGGCTAAAAACCATTAATAATATAAAGAAGACCAATATCACGGTTTGTAGTGGGGGTATTATCGGGATGGGAGAGCGTCCGGAAGATCGGGTAGAGATGTTGGCAACCCTTTCAATATTACAACCGGCTTCCGTGCCGATTAATGCTTTGGTACCTGTAAAGGGAACACCGATGGAAAAGCAGAAACCTGTCTCTATTTGGGAAATGGTGCGTATGGTGGCGACCACCCGGATTGCAATTCCTCAAACGCAAGTTCGGTTGTCTGCAGGGCGAATGAAAATGAGTAGAGAAGGGCAGGCCTTGTGTTTTTTGGCAGGCGCAAATTCTATCTTTGCCGGCGATAAATTGTTGACAACACCTAATCCGGATATAAAAGAGGATATGGACATGTTTCGCGCTTTGGGGTTAAAACCGCAGCGCGCCTTTGAAAAGCATCCACAACCCCTTACGGTAGAGGCTAAAGATTCTAAGCTAAAATCGTTGGGCGAGAAACCCAGATGGACACGACCTGAAAAGAAAAGAATGTAAAATAGCTATTATAAAAGAAAGGAAATTTCTATGGGAATGGTGAATTAAATGCTAACTTAGCAAAGGAACTTTTAACAGATAAAAATAAATATTATGAATGTTACCTTAGAACAAGCAGAACAAATTGTAAAAGCTGCGAAAGAAAAAGCAAAAGAGATAGATACGTTGATGAATATTGCAGTTGTGGATAGTGGTGTGAATTTGATTGCATTTGCACATATGGATGGTGCTTGGTTGGGCTCTATCGATATTGCCATCAAAAAAGCAAATACTGCGAGATACTTTAATATGGATTCAGGCGAGATTGGCAAGCTTTCACAACCGGGTGGTTCCTTGTATAATATTGAACATTCCAATGGGGGATTGATTACTTTTCCCGGAGGTGTTGTTCTTAAAAATGAAAATGGCGAAATAATTGGTGCAGTAGGCGTATCAGGTTCTACCGTAGATAACGACCATGCGGTTGCTAGTGCAGGTGCTGAGGCATTATAATAAATAGATCCTATTTTTAAAGCCTGTATAGTCATCGTCGATCCAATAATTAAGAACGCCAAAACTATAACATGCAGGGCATCTTCAGGATGTGGAGATGCCGGGAAAAGAATTTTTTCTTATAGTTAAAAACTGCCTGCTGTCCTTTAAAAGCAAAGATACTTCTATACGCTAAAGGTTTTCCCAAATCAATGCAAGTGTCATTGATTATATATCTGATTTGGAAACTATCGAAAACATCCACAATGATATCGTATGTTTTTAAAATAGAGGACGTATTATTATTCTCTAATAAAATTAGAGCAGTAGAAGTAAAGAATAGAATTTACGATTATTTGGATGTGGGACTGATTATTCAGTGTTTGGATAATGAACTCACAATAATCCGGAGCAAATACGGCGGTTACCCAAAAAATACAGAATAGTGTAGAATGGAGTGTGAAAAAAGGGAACTATATTTTGTCTTTTCAAAGTCCTGATGGAGAGAATCGAGAGGTGATTGTGAAAGGTAAGAAATAGCCATATCATGGCTCTATTTTTATTTATTCTGATGATTTCTCAGAAAAAATGGATGATACTTTTATATCTACCTATGCTCAGGCGCATCCTGAAAGAGAAGATATGGCAGAAAGCTTTTTATTAACGTTCTAATTCAAAAATAATGCAAACGTTAGAATATTTATATTAAGTTTGAACTAACTTATTGATTAAAATTTATAATCTCTTTGATATGAAACAAAAAATAATGATTCCGATCCTTCTATTTGTAATGTGTCCACTTTGGGTGTTGGCACAGGAAAATACAGTCACCATTACTGCAAAAAATAATCTGGATATAGGACGACAAAATGAAGCTATTATATTGTCTAAGAGTGAATTACGATCGCTTGGGGAGGCAGATCTTAATCATATCCATGTGAAAGATGATGCTGGCAGAGAACTCATATGTCAGACCATAGATACAACGGGAGACCATTTTGCTGATGCAGTGCTTTTTCAAGCTGATTTTGCACCGAATCAGGTACGACATTTTTATGTCTATGCCGGAAAACAACAGTTATACAGTAAAGAACAGTATAAAGCTTTTGGTCGTTTTATCCAGGAACGATTCGATGATTTTGCCTGGGAAAATGATCGAATTGTTCAACGTACTTATGGTAAAGCATTAAAAACATGGAAAGGAGGTCCTTTGACAAGCAGTACAATTGACGTATGGGCAAAAAATACCGATAAATTGGTTCTTAACGATTGGTATATGACGGCTCACTATCATATGGATTGGGGGCAAGGTGCAGACCTATATTCTTCGGGAAACACTCGTGGGGTAGGAGCAGATGCTGTTTGGAATAATGATAAACTCTGGACAGCAGAAAATTTCACCCATTCTTTTGTTTATGGAAAAGGTCCAATTAGAGTCTCTTTTAGATTAGGTTATGAAAATTTTAATGTGAATGGGCAGGAAGTAAAAGAAACTAGACATATTATATTAGACGCAGGACATAATCTGAACCATTTTCAGGTATCCTATGAGACCGGTATTGAAGACCCACTTCAAGTGGCTGCCGGCATTCAAACTTCTAATCAAACACCAGAAGAAGTGAGAAAAGGGTTAGAAGGTTATCATAGAAATAAATCTGTAGAGCGTCACCCGGGGAAGGCTCTTCAGAAAGATATGAATAAAAAAGAAGGTTGGATAACTATGGTGCAACCCTTAAGTGAAGGGAAATTGTATTCTGCCATTATTGTTAATCCTGAAGATTTGATAAAGTTTACAAGAAAAGGAAAGAATGTATTGGCTATTGTTCAACTGGAAGAAGATAATAAATTCTCTTATTGGGCCGGATATAGCTGGAGTCGAAGTGGTCAATTTGAGGATTATGAAGCATGGAAAGCTCATATTGCAGACGTTGCAAGAGGACTTCAATCTCCTATAAAGATAACTGTTGAATAAGAAGAATATCAATAAAACAGGGAAGTGGATATTAAACCACTTCCCTGTTCGTTATAGGAAACCTAGATATCTAATATGGGATAACCACCCTGAATATTGTTACTTTCATCATGTTGACTGATGTCAAGACCTAATTCTTCTTCATCCTCAGATACACGAATAGGATAAATAAGGTTTACTATTTTAAAGAGAATCCAAGCCATTACAAAACTATAGGATGCAACGATTAGCATACCTAGAAGCTGAGTGCTGAATAGGGAAAAGTTGCCGTACAGCCATCCGTTGGCGCCATCAGGATTAATTGCTGTAGTGGCAAATACGCCGGTAAGCAACATTCCCACCATTCCTCCAATACCATGACAAGGGAATACATCAAGCGTATCATCTAAAGAAGATTGACTTCTCCAGTGAACCGCTAGGTTGGAAATGAGTGCTGCAACTACGCCTATACAAAGACTTTGAGGAATACCAACAAAACCTGAAGCAAGCGTGATAGCTACCATTCCAACAACGGCTCCTATACAGAACCCCATTGCTGATGGCTTTCTTCCGCGAATGCTATCGAAGAATATCCAGCTTAATCCTGCTGCAG
>DATGTY010000423.1:0-4122 GCA_035301605.1 Chitinophagaceae bacterium
CGGTTAATACTTTTACCATTATGTATTCTCCTAAGTTTTCCGAAAATTTTATTGGGAAACCCTATATAGGGAACAAATTTATCGGTGATTTTATGCAGTTTAAGGGTGAGTTTTATGCAGAATTGGAAGAAGGAGACAATCAGTTGTATGATTTGGGGGACGAGGATTTTACCATTGAATTAAAAATAAAAAAGAATAAAGGGCCCAATAATAATTATAGCTTTAGCCACCCATCCGTGATTGGGAAAAGAGCTCATTGGCAGCCTGATTGGGATAAGGAAACAGATGGTATTGGATGGGTTGTTCATTTATCTTCTGAGTCGTGGATATTTAATGCGAGAGGAAATGAAGGAACCGGCGAGATTAAAGCAGAAGATAAACTGAACAGAGGCACTTGGAACACTTTGACCGTGACGGGACATACTAGTGATGGGGTAAGAACGGTGAGTTTATATACCAATGGTGAATTATCGAAAGAAGGGGAAATAACAGGATGGGGGTCTATAAATTCAGATGCCAAATTAAGAATTGGCTACTTGCCTAATAAAAACGATTGGCGATCGGATGCGTATATCGCAGATGTGAAAATATGGAAAACTTCTCTGCCCGGTGAAGTGGTAAAGGAATACAGTTGCGACATAGGGGTAGATCCCACTCATCCCTATTATGATTATCTGGCTGGACACTGGCCTATTATGGGTACAGACAATACAACTGTTTTTGATGAAGGTCCCTTTGGTTCCCATTTGTCTATAGGAGGAGGAGAGGCTGTGATAGAGAGGCTCACTGATTATATATGTGCACCTTCTTCGGAAGATTTAGGAGCTTTTGTGCCGAGAACGATTGATATTTCAACACAAATAATAAGTTGGCTCAAAGTTCCGCGCCAATTAGGTTGGCAATTAGATGGCAGGGTTTGGTTGGGCAAATAAAATGAACGGATTATGAAAAAAAATATTGTAAAAGTTTTTCTCGTTGTCTTGATTTTCCCTTTCATTTTTGTACAGGGGTGTAAGGAAAATAAATTGGAAGATTTTGAATTTCAAAAAGGGACTAGGAGTACCATTAGCGCCGGAGGCATTTCGGGGGAGATTACAAAATCAAATGAGCACATAAGTATACCTATATCTGTCAGAATCACCCCTTCTGCTACTAAAGCTTTTGAGTCAAGTTTGTCCGTTAATCGGGAACTTGCGGAAGATTATGTTGCCGAAAAGGGGTTGGATGATACGCATGTGGTTTTGCCTACGGGAAGTATTACTATTCCGAGTAGTGTGAAAGTGGCTTACGGCGCAGATTCTGCTGCTTTTTCTATGGCAATAAACAGAACCGAAATTGAAAAACATTATGGAAAAAAAATTATTGTGGGTTATTCTTTAACTACAGCGTCCAAAGATAATGCAGTAGATACAAAAGCGCAGTCGCATCTTTTGATATTTGATTCGTTTGATGTGATAGAAGAAGAAGATATCCATTATTTAAGGTTGACAAATGGTGCTGGGGGGATTCTGGAACTTAAAAATCAGAAAAATTATGAAAGCACGTCTACTGGGCTGGCTGCACCAATAGGAGTCAGTTTAGAGAGTTTCCCAGGTTCCTCTTTTGTAGTAGATGTAGAATCCGACACGGATACGATTGAACATTTGATACAGACAGGAGAATTGCCGGAAAATACAATAGCTTTGAAAAACTCGGATTTTACATATGATAAGTCGGTAAGGTTTGCCAGTAATTCTAAAACAGCTTCATTGGAACTGAGTGTACCTTGGTCAGTTATTTCTGAGCACAGCGATAAGAAATTAGCCGTGCTGGTAAAGTTAAAAAGCTCTTCATTGCATGTTATTCATCCTGAACTGAGCCACACTGTTGTGCTTATTGATTCTGAAAATGTGATGGAAATAGACGTGACAAATGATGGGCAGTTCAGTGTTAACCGGGATAATAGGGATGGAGCGGATGCTAATGAAGGATCTAAAAAACTTATAGATAACCGTACAGACACGAAGTTTTTGGTTAGAGATTTTACCGGCGATATTTGGTGTCAAATAGTATTCGATACACCCCAAAAGATAGGAGCATACACGTTGACTTCGGCTAATGACGCTCCAAATAGAGATCCGAATGAATGGAATCTACAGGTTTCAGATGATGGTGAAAACTGGGAAACCATTGATACGAGAGAAGAAGAAGTGTTTGAAACTAGGCATTTAACAAGACGGTTTGATATACAATTTCCAGAAGCATATAAATATTATAGATTAAATATTACTTCAAACGTGGGAGAAAGTAGATTACAGATAGCTGAGTGGAGATTAATCCGAATTCCTTAGATTAAAAAATAAGACATGAAAAATTCATTTTTAAAACATTGTGTTTTCTTGATATTCATACTTTTATGGGGCTCATGTAAAAAGGAGAAGGAGATCATAGAGAACGACGAGATTGAACCGAAGCCTACAGCAGCTTTTGATTATAAAATAATCGACGAAAAAGATCCTTTCACATACCAATTTGAAAATCATTCGGAAAATTCGAAAGATTCGCGCTGGTCTTTTGGGGACGATAGCACATCTTCGGAATTTAACCCTACGCATACTTTTTTATATACAGAAGATTTTAACGTTAAGTTGATTTCATTGAACGAAGAAGGGTATTGGGCTCAGCGGGAGGAAACAGTAAAGATTAAAGTGGAAGATTTGGTAACTATAAAAACACAAGCTGGTGGAGAGGGTGAGTTAAAGGTCGGCTTCGAAACAGATATGGATGTCGGTACAATAGAATGGTACGATGGGTATGATAGCGGATCTGATTTATTGTCAGAAGATAATATAGCTATTTTATCTTTCGAACCGGGAGAGTTTAAAGAGCTCTTACTCCGATTGACAACGCCGAAAGGTTCGGTTGTGGATGTAAAACCTTTAATGGCGGAGTTGGGAATAGTTAATGACTTGACGAACATAGACAATAATTTTACTATTTCTCATGAAAACTCCGGAGGAGAAGACGCGAATGAAGGGTCTAAAAAAATGATTGATAACAATATCACGACGAAAGTTTTTATTGGGGGGGTGGGAGAGGATCTGAGCTGGCAATTTGAATTTTACGAACCCCAGATTATCAATGCATACAGTATGACATCGGGAAACGATTCGCCTGGAAGAGATCCTGAAGATTGGGTTGTAGAAGGTTCTTTGGATGGAGAACACTGGGAAACGATTGATCAAAGAGAAGGTGAAGAATTTGAGGATAGAAGGCTGTCAAGGACTTTTTTGTTCGAAAACAAAACAGAATATAAATTTTATAGATTTAAAATCACAAAATTGCTGTCAGGCTCAAATTTTCAATTGTCTGAATTAAGGATGCTTCAGGTACCTCAATAAATGGATTGTATTTTTGACACAAAAGATATAGTCTAAAAATTTTGATAATTAGAACCTTATTTGTAATGTTGTAATATGAATTGGGTTCTTTTATTTTTTATAAGCTAAAACGTTTTAGTTTTTTTAATAGAACTGCTTTTGTTACATCGTTTGCTATAAGAAAAAGATACAGGTATTCTATTTTATAAATCTTAATATCAATCAGCCTTTTTTGGAATAGAATAATTGATTTTAAAACGATGCTAGAGAGCCGGATGAAGAGTATAAGATACGTATGAAGAAAATAAAATTAATAAGAAAAATGTTCAAAAATAAGAGAGTTATCTATCTGCTGCTGATATTTGCAGGCCAGCTGTTTTTAATGTCGAGTACTTCAATCGCCCAGCCTCGTGAACCTGTAGATTATGTCAATACATTAATGGGGACATATTCTAAACGAGAACTTTCACATGGTAATACCTATCCTGTAGTAGCCGTGCCATGGGGTATGAATTTTTGGACGCCCCAGACAGGTAAGATGGGAGACGGCTGGATTTATACATACACCGCAGATAAAATAAATGGTTTCCGCCAGACACATCAGCCAAGTCCTTGGAATAATGATTACGGGCAATTTGCGATAATGCCTGTCATAGGCACACCCAAATTTGACATTGAAGAAAGAGCGAGTTGGTTTTCTCATAAAGCAGAAGAAGCCACACCTTATTATTACAGTGTATACCTTGCGGATTATGATATTACC
>DATGTY010000424.1:0-4076 GCA_035301605.1 Chitinophagaceae bacterium
GTCTAAATATTTATAGTTTTTAAATGATTGAAAATGAAAACGACGTCTATCATTACTTTTCTTTGTCTATTCTTTTTATTCAACACACAGACAACACAGGCTCAACCTCATCACTCATGGAGCGACTACGATACCACCGGATTTTATACCCACAAAATTATCACCAAGAAAGGATATGCACTTACTTTTATACATTTAGATTCTACATTTAATACAAAAGAAATACTCCGACTTATCCATACCTTCTTTAAGGTTTATCCTAAAGAAGTAAAAGCCTTCAATCGGTCTTCCACCCCGAAAGTAACTTTTATTATTGATCCCGAATATAAAGGAGTTGCCGCCACTTCCGGAGGAACAACCCGCTTCAATCCGGAATGGTTCAAAAGCCATCCGGAGGATATTGATGTAGTAACACATGAGGTCATGCATATTGTACAGAGCTATCATTTCGGGCATGTGCCGGGATGGCTCACAGAAGGGATTGCAGATTATGTAAGATATATTTATGGAGTGAATAACAAAGGCGCAGATTGGACCTTGCCGGATTATAATTCCAAACAAAACTTTGATGACGCCTATAGAATCACTGCCCGTTTTTTAGTCTGGGTGACCAAAAATGGACATCACGCTATAGTAAAGAAGCTGGATAATGCCCTGCGTAATGGAACCTATCACAAAAACCTATGGGAAAAACTGACCGGCAAAACAGTGGAACAACTCTGGCAGGATTACACCAAAAATCCGGAATTAAAATTAAAATATAAATAGGGAAAAAGAAGCCTTGTAACCGCTTTAGAAATAAATATTAAAATAATATCTATTTGCTAAAACGGTTTACTACTCTCCGAAAACACATTATCTTTATGCTACAATCATAACCCAGTACTTCCTATTATAGCATATAATTCAACACTTTAAAATAGGTAACCCATGATTAAAAATCGACTTATTGAACTTACGGATAATGATTTAATATTAATGCTGAAACAGGGAGATAAAGAAGCCTTTAATGAAATCTACAATAGATATGAGAATGACTTGAGAGATGCAGCTTTTAGGCAATTACATTCTGCTGATGATGCAAAAGATGTCGTTCAGGAGGTTTTTATCAGTTTATTCATAAGATACGATAAACTCCAAATAACACATTCTTTAGAGGCTTATTTATTTACCGCCATTAAATATAAATCCCTTAATCATATCCGTTCTAATCGTATTCGAAAAAAGCACATCAATAGATTAAGCGCATCCTCTTCTTCGACAGAAACAACCCCGGCCAAAATACTTTATTTAAAAGAACTGAATCAGCAAATCAGATATATCATCGCCTCACTCCCGAAGAAATGCAGACAAGTGTATTTGCTAAGCCGAAAGGAGGGCTTCACCTATAGAGACATTGCAAACGAACTTGGTATTTCGATAAGCACCGTTGAGAAACACATCATTAAAGCATTGAGAATTATTCGGTCGAGATTACAGACTTATCAGGTAGCCTGATTTAGCCCGGATTATTCATCAGTTTTTGTATTTTTCGTTTAAAAGATTCATTAAAGGATATAAGGTCTATCAAATAGAATTCCATGATTGATACGACCACAGTTCATCACTATATATTTGTAAATCCCGAAACATATGAACCGGTTATTAGTTTCTTTGGTGGAATACCGCGGGCAAAGAAGTAAGATCGGGTATTAAACGCTATCGTACAATTTTATGGCCATGATCGAAGATTGCTTCTCCTCCCCCTTATTCAATATTAAAATAATTTTGATTTTGTAAAACTTTAACAGTATATTTGTATTCTAACTCTTTTTCCCATGAAACAGCGTGTACTCACTTTTCTGACTATTGCTTTCAGTCTCTGTCTGTTATTGTTTGCCTGCCGGAAGGAAATTAGCTTTTTTGTTCATGATAGGGATTACGCTTCTACAGAGTTGCTCGAATCCGCCAAAGTATGGTATCTGCAGCATGTCAATCCCCGGGCACCCAAAATAGTGCAATATGGCGTGCTTCCGGTCTATTGGAAGGAAGCCTGGAAAACCCAAACAACTGATGGTGATAATATTCTGGTAGTGCCGGCTGAAGAGTATTACATCAGCAATTTGGATTTTACGTATAAGCGTTTTTTAGTCTTTCAATTATCCAAAAACAGAGCGGAAAAAGGTGAAATTATTGAGTTCGTTGGGAACAAGTATAATGTGCATGACCACTATGACCAGCTTATAAAAAATTACAAGCAAGAAAAGATTCCCAATTTTAACGGTTCAATCCTCCAATATGATGTCAGCTACAAAATGCTTCAAAGCCAATCCTATAGTGATGGAAAGGAAGATGATGATACTCACGTAAAATTGACTACCCCTTCGGATAGTACACGAAAGGATTTACAGAAAATACCGCCCAATAGGAAGAAGACAGTGCATGCTGCACGAGAGGTAGGATGTCTTCCGGTCACTCCCATTTTAATTGGCTTTCCCGATGATATGGACGACGATTGCTGGGTGACTTTTTTAGAAGACATTACTTATTTTCCGGCAGGGTGTATTAAATCTGTCAAGAGGTACTTTATATCGATTTCCTGTTCTGGCGGATGTGGGGGTGGTTCCGGAAGCAATGGTTCGGGGTATATGAGAATGTCCGGCAGCGGATCCGGTAGTGGCAGTGGATCCGGCAGCGGAGGGGGATGTGGTAGTTATCCTCCCGGAGGTGGCGGTGGAAGTGGGGATAATTCTTCTCCAGGGGAAGAGCTACTTGACCAGATTATGTCCTCTTCTTCTAATTTGACAATCGCTCAAAAAGTACATATAGAATTCTTATTAGAGAAGATGCAGCAGTATTGTCTGTCCAAAGCACTATATAATTACATGGTCGATAATGACAAAACCTTTAAATTTATAGCCGACCCAAATAATCCTGCCAGAGGTGGCTACGATCCACAAACGAACAATATGGTATTCAAAGATCCATTGACATTACAATACGGAGCTTTTCAAGAGGAACTTTTTCATGCTTACCAGAATTTTACCATATCAGGGGGTACAACAGAATATGCGGGAGCTCCAGGAAGTGCCAATATTGAATTTGAAGCCAAGATATTATTAAATATATTTATGTATATAGAGTTCAATGGTGGCGGAGCTAAGCCTGCAATCCCTAATAGTCCTGATTTCGATAATTGGTTGGATGACATAACTGATGGTTGGACAAAATACCCTACAAGTTTTTCTACTGGTCAGTTGTATAATTATTTTTATTTCCTGGATAAGTTCCCAAATCGATCCGATTATAGTTATACTCAGGTAAAGCCAAATATGATGCCGACTGCAATGTTTAATTTGATTAATTCTGCTGATTGTAACAATTAAAAAAATAAAAAATGAATACAATAAATCTAAAATTAACTCTTATTCTAATCTTATGTATATTTAGCGATTCTCTTTCTGCACAGACCATAGAGAAGCTTGGTCAACATAAGATAGATGATCATATTTACACTGTATCTAAATATGGACACGAAGGTAAATTCTCCGTTCAGGAAAATTTGACTGTGATATCACGAGTTAGAAAAAAATCTAAGAATCTGACCAATATAGAATTTGCTAGTTTCTCAAGTGGGGAAACTTTAAATAGTGCATTTATTAAGGTACTAGGAAGGGATCGAATAAGGGAACTCGTTCCAGAAGGCGCAGTTTTTCTTAGACTATATTTTAATACTGATGGTAAGATTCTTTCGGTAGAGTTTGTATTAAATAAAAAGTCTGAACTTACACTTAAAGAGATTAATAGGCTGACTATATTTATAAAGAATAACGTTTCATTCAAAATTCCGTCTTACGTTGAAAAAAAGTCTAAGTTATGTACTCCACTTACCCAAGTTATACATTTTAATAAATTGCTGTATATGTAAACAGGTTGATTAGTAGATTAATATTATGCTCTTCAAACTCATCAAATTTGGCGTTGTCGGCACATCCGGTCTGGTTATTGATTTTGGGATTACTTCCGTCCTGAAGGAATATAATATGTCCTATAGAATCTTATAATCTCGTGCGCTACAAATCCCATGGATTAATTAA
>DATGTY010000425.1:0-3504 GCA_035301605.1 Chitinophagaceae bacterium
GGGGGAAGTGGCTGTTCAAAATGGATCCCCGGGTATCCGTAGGGACTTGTTAAATCATAATAACTCTTCCCTTTGGCAACGTTATCGGGGATCTTTCTTTTAATCAGGGGGATCCACACGTTCCCCGCCGCGGTTTCCGCAACCCAGCAAATGGGAGTGCCGTTGACGATACGGGCGTCCAGTTCTACATATTCGGGAAGATGATATAAATCATAGTGTTCATCCTGTTTTATCCGATGCCATTTCTCTCCGGTACGTTCCACAAAAGTTGATATCATAATATCATCATTAAATTATTGCACAACCTGCTATCGCCGTCGGCTTGTACAATCGTTACCCTTTTATCAAGCGAACATGCATATGTTGTAATACACAAACCAATCATTTATAATAATCTTGTTGAATAGTTGTATTAGGTTTATCACGGATAAAGTTGGCCATTTACTTTCTGTAAAGAGGAAAATAACCTTCTAAATTGTATAAATCTTCTTTTGAGTAGTTTTGGCATAGATTATTATAACATTGTCTGTCATTGACAAACCGAAGCGTAGAAAACTTTCGGTATTCTTTGCCAAATCCTTCCTTAAACCTAAAAAGAGAATCTTGTTCATTACCAACACCGCCTCCCAAATTAAAATATGCAACCTCTTCACTATATTTTTTTATCACACCATCAAATAACAACTTGGATGGAGCTCTTTTTAAATATCCAGTTTTAGTCCCCCCAAGATGAAACTGTATGACGTAGTCATTTTTACAAAAAATCCCTCCCGCTACAGCTTCTCCTTCATTGTTCTTAACAAAAACCAAGTCAATACCAGAGGGTCCCAGTATTTCTTTCAACCTATGAAAATAAGTATCGGGGAAAAAGAAATAATCAGAGGCTTCTTCCCTTTTCATGGTTTCGGTATAAATGTCCAGAAAAGTATCCAAATTTTCCCAGCTGTTCCATTCCAGTGTATGATCTGATTTTAGAAGCTTTTTTATATCCCTCCTGTGATTCGATGAATACTTCATTCTCTGCACCTCGTACGGTTCGTCCATATTGAGCAATACAAGCTTTCCGTGAACAACCTGTACAAAATTATCACTCTCATTTAATAAAAGAGGGTTATAAACAGGATTTAAGCGAATAAAGGTTGAAACGTAGCCCTCCTCAGCAGCATCCATCCTATATTTCTTTAACAATTTTTCCAATCCCCGGTATGAGCTATAAAGTATGCCCGGATATCCATAGGGGCTTATCAAATCATAATACGCTTTTCCATTGGTTATCTCATCTGGAATCCTTCTTTCTATAAGGGGAATATGAACCCAGTCTCTTTCATCTTCCGCATACCATGCCAAAGGTTTCCCCCTTATCAATTCAGCATCCAAGGTAACAAATTCAGGCTGTTGATAAAATTCAACATAGGTTTTCTCTAAACGTTTCCTGCTATGCTCGTCAGAATATTGAATAAATGAAGAATTCAAAACTATTTAAATAGAAGTTTTGTTTCTACTTTCCATTAAATACTCAAGTTCTGTAAACTCAGATATCAAAAATCGTTCGGCCCTCTTCAATTTTTCAGCTTCAGTGCTATTTCGCTCGTAGCGGCTTATTTCCAATCTTTTTCTGTTTTCAAAAGGGACATCAGACTCTTCTTTGTAGTGATTGCCAATTAACTGGTGAACTTCATAGAGAGCATTTCCGGGCTGGCCGCAAAGATCCGTATAATCTATGATCAGCTTATTTTTTTCAGGAATTTCTTCCATCTGTTTAAAATATTCATGTTCCATAAACAGCACTTGTCCCACAGCCTGAACATATCGATCCTGGTCCTTCAGATAGGAATATTGTTCAGGTTTAATCGAAACCCACTTGTCCACATCTCCCGCATAACTCTTGCGCATTTTCAAAATAGACATGGCATTGTCAATGATATTACGCCGGATATAGATAAAACAGCTTTTGGGGAGTTCTTTTGCCATTTTTGAGGCATGGAATCCCAAAAGAAAAGATTTGAATATCACCGGCTTATGAAACGACCGGCACATATTTGTTAACAATGTTGACAGGCGGTCCCAGTCAATATTCTCCTCGTGGCGTACATCTTGTTGCTGAAAATCATTGTAATTCAAATGATAATTCCAAAAGTAACCGAATTCATGAGGTTCCTGTATGCGGTCTGTCCGCCCAAACTTCGAGCTGAAGCTGGATTGGTATTGATTGTTTAATAATTGATCCGACAGGGCGATTCCAAATAGCGGTGCTTTCCAAAAAGCGGCAATCAGGTTATTAATGAATCCTATATTTAATCCTTCGGCAAACAGCTGCACGGCTAACGTAGTTCCGGACCGCGGAGCTCCAATAATATGAATAGTAGGGAACCGTTCCGGGGAGTTCTCAAGCAATTCACCCTCGGCCTGGTGCAGCGCGTCATTCATTACTGATAATATGTTTTCAAAATTGCTGTCCTTTTTAAAATCTTCGTGCAGCTCCTGTTCTTTTCTCATAATGATAATGTGCCGTTGGCCTGCCGTATTCACGGATTATATGAAAGAGACTTTTGAAAAACCAGATATTTTGGTCAAGGTCAAAGCTTGAGCGATTCCAAAACCGCAGCTTATTGTCTATAAGTGAGGGTTTTGAAATCACGAAGATGCAGAAATTGGCCAAAAGAGCGGTTTTGCAAAGGTCTCATGAAACTATTCATCATCCTGTTACTTTTATTGGGTTGGAAGATACGTACTTTCTTTTTTGAAGTAATAACCAATAAATGTAAAACCTATTGGAGTGGCAAGAATAATCGCGATTGCTAATTACGGTAGTCATGCACCAACACCTCATCGTCATATCTCAGCATAAGCAGGTTTGACTCCCAGTCCTCGTAATAGGGAACCGCTTGATCCAATAGGTATTCCCTAATCAGCCACTTCGGGAAGTTGGCTCCCGCAAAATAACTGAGTGGATATCCGCCGCCAAAGCGCGGATTTATTTCTATGCCGCTGATTTTTTGATTCTCCTTATTCAAAAAAAGCTGAAAAGTAAGGCAGCCGCATGCACCCGGTATATGGTCCAGCTTTTCTTTTATGTACGCTACTATCATGTTTTTTTCTGTTAATCCTTTACTAACCTCTCCTCCCCTGATGTCAATGCGCTTCCTGGGCACCACGCATTTCAAGTCTGAGTTTCGATCGTAATACAAATCAAGGGTATATTCATCATGTAAATCGTGATTCAGATATTCAAAAAAAAGAAGATTTTCATCGGCAAAGTGATGTCCCCACAGTTCGGAAACATCATTTATTATGTAATTTTTTTCACTGCTGCTGCCATTCCGTGGTTTAGCGTAAATGGGATAGCGCAAATCGTTTTTTTCAATAATCTGCGGAGTTGGGATCTCTTTCTGCCTGAAGAATTCTACCGTATTCCGCTTGTCCTGGCAGACCTTTATGAGTTCCTTCTTTGAAATAACCACCTTTACGCCGCTATGTTCCAGCTGCTCTTTGTGTTTCCGAAGC
>DATGTY010000426.1:0-2874 GCA_035301605.1 Chitinophagaceae bacterium
CCCCATTTTTGTTACCTCGCTATTCAGATTTTAATCTAAAAAACTAATTGGATATAAAGGTAAACGATTTGTATTTTATTTATAACTATAAAATACAAATATATCAGCAATATTAAAAACTTTAAGTATAAAAATGAATGACTATTTAGTAAACCGACTATTTTAATTAGTAAACTACCTATTTTAGTGAATATTTAGTTTTATTCACTGAACTTTCGCAAGTGTATTTTAGACCTGAAAGGTCGCTATATCAAAACATTGGGTATTACCCAATGCGCAGAATGAACAAAATTTTCAAAGCGCTGAAAGTGCGAAATACAAGGATTTTAACCATAAAATCCGATATATTTTGACTCCAGGTCGGGCAAAGTTATTGCGGTAACGCCCTCCGGGCGCTTGTTCTGTGCTATCGCACTACCACAGGCTCACGCCTGCGGTAAATCATATTGTGTCCTACCTTTGGTCAAAACATACGACCTTTCCAAGGTCGAAAAAGGATATAACCTGTTTATTCTAAAAACATTTGACATCTCTGATGTCATCGACTGAGGAAAGCATAAAAGGTTGAGAGTTCTTGCTGACCTCGGAGAGGTCGCATCTCTGTAAAAAACGTAAATGATCGTGTTCCAGCCGACCTCAGAGAGGGTCGCACATTAGCAATATTAAGACAGAAGTTTTTGTCGTAGCATAAATTCCATTTTTTGATTTTCATCTAATAGCTTGCCGGTCAATTCTTTCCTTTCTTCTCTTAGCATAAATATTTTTCCTGCCTGGTCAATATTTTCCTTTAATTCATCTTCATCCCAAGGTTTAGAGAAGTATCTGAAGACCTTTCCCTTGTTTATGGCATCGATAACAGCTTGTATATCAGAATATCCGGTTAAAAGCATGCGAATAGGATCCGGGTGTTTTTTTATAATGCTTGTAAAGAATTCTATTCCTGTCATTTCAGGCATTCTCTGATCTGAAATAATGATTTGAATATTGTTGTTATCCAGAATGTCCTGTGCCCTTTTAGGTGTTTCTGCAAGGAATATCTTGTAAGTACGGCGAAAACAGGCTTTAAACGCAGTGAGGTTATTCACTTCATCATCGACATAAAGAATATTTAATTTATTGCCTGCCATACTAGTAAATCTGTCTTATTAAAGATAAATATATTGAAAACACAAAGATAATGCCTAAATTTGAAAATCCTATTAGATATTTTATAATATTATGAGTAACAAAGTTATATGATTTTGGACCAATTAGAAGAATTGAATCAGAATTTAATTATTCGCCAAGAAGATAATGATTATTCCACAGAACCTTTGTTTTTCCATCTGAGGAATAAGGAAGAAGAGTCGAATTTTTCTTCTTTTTTAGAGGCACATCCAGCTATAAAAGTCTTTGATGAGTTGGCTTCTCAATTAGAGGAGCTTGTGAAGGTTAGAAATCCTACAATAAAATATGAGGAAGCCGGTTTGAGAGAGGTGAGCAATAAATATTTGAATAATTGTCCTGAATGGGCGTATGGAGTTTGGGTGTATTATCCATGGAATAAGCACTTGATTCATCTCCTTGATGAAGAAGAATTTGTTGAATTAAGAACCAGCAGAAATCTGTATAAAATCACAAAGGAGGAACAACAGTTGTTAGCTACCAAGAAAATTGGCGTGATTGGTCTTTCTGTTGGCCAATCTGTGGCGCTGACACTTGCCATGGAACGTTCCTTTGGGGAACTTCGAATTGCTGATTTTGATACCTTAGAGCTGAGTAATATGAACAGATTGCGTACCGGATTACATCATTTGGGGATTCCTAAAACAGTTATAGCCGCCCGGGAAATTTCTGAGATTGATCCCTATTTAAAAGTCAGTTGCTATCATGAAGGGATAACGAAAGAAAATATCAATGATTTTGTTCATGAAGGAGGGGCGTTGGATCTTATAATTGATGAATGTGACAGTTTAGATATTAAAATTTTATGTAGAAAAATAGCACGGCAAGCTGGTATTCCGGTACTTATGGATACCAGTGATCGGGGAATGATTGATATTGAAAGATTTGATTTGGAAAAAGAACGCCCCATCTTTCATGGGATGATAGAAGAGTCTATTCCGGAGGAAGTATTGCAGGATTCTTCCTTACGTGTAAAATTATCTCAACAGATTATTGGTGTGCAGAATGTGTCTGAAAGGATGAAGGTTTCGCTTGCAGAAATTGGAAAGTCTATTTCTACCTGGCCACAATTGGCTTCAGCTGTAGCCATGGGAGGGGGAATGACTGCGGAATTGAGTAGAGAAATATTGTTGGGAACAAGAACTTCCTCCGGACGATTTTACATAAATCCGTTGGAAATAATTAAAGACTAATAAAAATGATATATAAACCTTCAAAGTATTAGTTTTTATGTTAGAAATGAGGGTGTTTAGAGCTGATCTAAAACCTAAAGAAACGGAAGAATATATTAAAGGACATCAAAAAGTACTAGAGGCGTATGGTGTTACACAAATAACTTCAGCGGATTTAGGATGGACAAAAGAACCGTATAGTTATATTACTATTGCAAGAGATAAAGATACGAAAGAAATTTTAGGAGGAGGGCGAATCCAGTTGGCTGGAAGCAGTAACCCTCTACCTATAGAAACTGCAATAGATGAATTAGATTCTAGGGTTTATTGTTTTGTGAAGGAAAAGAATTTAATGGGAGGGACTGGCGAATATTGTGGCTTATGGAATTCCAAGAAAATTGCTGGATATGGTATTGGGAGTAGAGTCTTGATGCGTGTAGGTGTTGCCGTTATGAGTCAGATAAATATTAGTTCTTTATTAGCATTTGTCTCTCCTGCTACAATTAATGGTGGGAAAAAATTAGGATTTCAGATAATT
>DATGTY010000427.1:0-6496 GCA_035301605.1 Chitinophagaceae bacterium
CTCCTTAAAATTATATTACTGAATTGCCCTATTGAGCCAGTAGATTAGCAAATAATCTATATGCTCCGGGAACGCCAGCCGGCAATTCTCTAAAAAATGCCAATCCCGTATATACAAATTTACCTTTCCCATAATCACTGATAATCAATGAACCATCTAATGACGCTTCGTTTGGGTCATGCATGGCCAAAGGAGCTCGATAATGTGCATCTACCTTGTCCACAAAATACAATCCTCTTTCCTGAATCCAGCCTTCAAAATCCTTTTTTGTGATTTTATTAGGATTATTAAAAACAGATGCATCAGGTAATAAAAATTTTACGGGAGAAAATTCGTTGGTTACTCTTTTTTTAGTAATGTCAAAAGGATAAGGTCCCGGATGCGCATCCACCAATCCATAGTTTTTATTATACTGTACGACCAATACCCCACCATTATTTACATATTCCATTAATTCATCTTGTGCATATTTTAATGCTTTGCGGGTATTATAAGCTCTGATACCCATGACAATTGCATCAAATTTTTTAAAATTGTCAGCACTTAACTCATTATCTTTTAAAAGGTTCACCTTATATCCCATTTGTCTCAATGCCTCCGGTACTTTGTCTCCTGACCCCATAATATATCCAATCTGCTGTCCTTGGATTTTTAATGACATAGAAGCTACTTTGGCTTCCGAAGGGGGAAATACAGTAATGGTTGGAATATAACCGTAGTCCATTACTTTTATTCCTCTTTTATATACCTTTCCATTTACCTTTAACTCGACGGAAATAGTATCACTTGCAGATGATTGTATCTCATTCTTTGGCTTTAGTGTGAAATATATTGTTTTCTCTGCGCCCTTTTTATCTAATTGAAAGGATATATTATTATTGGGTACTTCAAGATAAGCAGGTACTTTCAGATGGGCAATTCCTCGGATATTCTTTTTAAAGCTCTTTAATTGAACAGCGATGTGTTGGGGTTTTTGAGAAGTAAAAATATAAACTTCCTCAGAAATATTAGCAGTGACGGGCGGAGCTACCAATAATCGGTTTTCGATTTCTCCTTTGACCGGACTCACATATCGATAATGGACAGGAAGAGAAACCGATATAGCATTACCGGCTATTTCTAAATGGAATACAGCTGTCAATTTGGGAGGATTCTTGGGTAATCCTACTAATTTTTGATCCGGAATTTGATAGTAGCCTGAAAAATGACGTTTTTTTAACCAATAAGGTTGTGAAATAGGCCTATTTCCAGCTACTTTTACCTGAAAAGTATCTTTCTTTAGATTATAGGTTGATAGCTTTTTGTTTAAGGGAATATTTCTATCTAATAAAGTAAGCGATTTTAGTTTAGCCGAAACTGAACTTCTGTTGACTGCTTTCATATTCACCTTCATATTCTCTCCGGCAATAATGTATGGATTGGAGCAATAGGCATCCAGATAGATTCCACTACATGCTAATATTATTTTATTTATCTCCTTGATTTTCTGTTTCTTCCAGTATTTATTTCCTATTTCACTTATATATTCTTTTATACGGAATAACTCCGGAATAATCGCTTCCGGATGGTCCATATCAAAACGTTGAATAGTTTGCGTGATCCGTTTGCCAATCTTTTTTCCACCCGTTATTTTAGACCAGGAAGTGTTGACTCCATCTAACAGATTTTGGTGAGGTTCAGTGCCTGTAATCGTTTTAAAATAGGCAACTTTATGACCATAATTTGGTGCCGTTCCAAAGCCCTGACTTTTATGCATAGATCGACCATCAGCAGCTATTTCTCCATAACTTTTACCCAATAGTGGGTTATAACCGCCAATATCAATATGAAATTGATTTGGATCCGTTGTATTGGTACCTCCAAATTGGTAAGTATTCCACAATACACGTTTAGGCTGCCAAGGATCTACATATTTCAACTGTTCAGGAAATTTTGTAGAATCTCCTGCCATCTCATAAGCTTCATGAGCAATGATGGCAGAAGCCCAATGATTTCCATGTCCTGCTCTTTTATCTTCAGGGAATCTACAAATGATGACGTCCGGCCTGAATTTACGGATAATCCATACCGCATCTTTCAGAATACGTTGATGTCCCCAAAATTTAAATGTTTCTTTAGCTGTTTTGGAATATCCAAAATCCAGTGCACTGCTAAAAAACTGTTCAGCTCCGTCATTTTGTCTCGCAGCCAGTAACTCCTCTGTACGAATCAATCCGATATATGGCCCCTGCTCATTCCCTACTAAATTTTGACCTCCATCTCCTCGCGTTAATGAAAGATAGGCCGTTCGATAATGTTTTTCATTATCAAGATAAGCAAGCAACTGCGTATTTTCATCATCCGGATGAGCTGCCAGATACAATACCCGACCTAAGGTATTCAGTTTCTCAAGTTGTAATTTAATTTTGGCGGCATCACTTCCATGAATCTGCTGAGCCCAAACAGCATGACCGGATAAGAGCAATAAGCAAAGGGCTAAAAAAGATTTGCACATAAAGGGAATCTGTTACTTCAAGGTTTGAATATGTTTATAATGTTGAGCATATTCCACTTCAAAAGCAGAACCTTTTGCTTTTTCGGCTGATTTTTTAGCCGCCGCAACTGCTTTTTTATGTTGTCCCAATTTCTGATAAATTTGTGCTTTCGCCCAATAAAGATGAAAAGCTTTAGGATTCTCTTTAATTGCCATACTTATATATTTCAGCGCATCATCTAATTTTTGATTGGTCTCTAAATAATAGTCTGCAGCTGCTGCATAAGGAGGCTTGTCACTCTTTAATTTTTTATCGAGATAAGCCATAATCCGTTCATTATTATGTACTTCTATTGGAATAACCAATTTTGTATTTTCCCAGTTAAGAACAAGATTACAGGAGTTATTGGTTATATTCTCTATTCTTATGCTGAAAGTCTCATAGGTATGCTCAGGATGATGAACTGCAGCATTGAATCTTAAGACATCCTCCGACTTTTTATATCCGGAGGAGCCCCAATTATCTGTTCCTTTATTAAAAATAATCGTCCATTCATTTTCACCGGGAATCGTATATATTGCATAACTGCCGGCTTTTATTTCTTGACCGTCTATATACACATCCTCCCCGAAAGTGATTTTGGTAGCCTGGTTAGCGCCTGTTCGCCATAAATCTCCATACGGAAGTAACTGTCCAAAAATAGTTCGTCCCCGCATAGAAGGCCGACTATATTCCAATTTAATAAAGGAAGTAGAAAATCCCTGATTGACAGAAACAGTGGGACTTGCCTGTGGCATGTGAAAATCCTGCGCACTGGTATTAAGCTGAAGGCTCAATAAAATAACGGAAATAAATAATACACTTCTCATTCTATAAATTTTATAAAGTAAATAATACAAATTCTAGATCCTGAATCTCCTAAACAACAGATGGAGATTCTTCAATCAATTGACTTTAATTTCATCAGAAAACATAAATCCGTTTTGTTTTTTGACTTTCACACGGATATATCTTGCCCTTTCTCCATTCAAATTAAACTTAAAATTTTTAAATAACAAACGATCGTCTTGAGGAGAAACATCATTTTGTATTTTTTTAAACTGATGATAGTTTTCCCCGTCCTTAGATAAATAAACAGAAACAGCATCAGGAATATACACTCCGGGTCCAATGAGCTGCATAAAACGCATCGATAATTGATGTAGGGTGGTTTCCGCTCCCATATCAATAACCACATCCATATCATGCAGAAAACCCTGCCATTGTTTATCCTGATAGGTCAGAGAACCTGTAATTCCATTGGTCAGGGTTTTCGCTTTCTGAGCCGGATATGAACTACTCCACCCGCCATTTAAATAACGCACTTTTTTTCCTATTGCTTTATGATAATCTGCGTTATAGGTTGCCACTTTCTTTCTTTCCCCATCCTTAAAAATAGCTGCTTTTATCGTTGTTTGTCCTTCGGTATAAAATGGATTAGAATACTTATAATCAGAAGTATCCGGAGTGGTACCATCCAAAGTATAATAAATGGTGGGATTGTATTGTTCCGATCTAAAAGAAATTTTGAATCTTTTATTTTTATAATCCGGTACAGCCTTCACATGAAGTCTGTAAGAAGGACGGTAATAGTTTATATGGTGCCGTTGTAATAAAAGATATTGACTCTGTAAACGTCTGTGAAAGTCTTTAAACTTTCTTTCATTTTGAGCAGTCCATCCCACTTCTGCTAATGCCAGCATTCTGGGAAAAACCATATATTCAACATGATCAGTGGTAGGAATATATTCTGTCCATAGATTGGCCTGTACTCCTAAGATATGTTTAGCCTGAGACTTATTTAAGCTTTCAGGAACCGGATTGTAACTATATACTTTCCACAATGGAATATAGCCACCAATAGCTTTAGGTTGTGTATTTGGATCGCTTTGATAATGATCAAAATAGCAATAACCACCTGGTGTCATGATGGCATCATGCCCTTGTTCTGCAGCAGCAATACCACCGGAAACACCTCGCCAAGACATCACGGTTGCGCCTTTTGGTAAACCACCTTTCAATATCTCATCCCAGCCAATTAATTTTCTTTCATGAGATACCAAAAATTTATTTAAACGTTTTATAGCATAACTTTGTAGCTGCTCTACTTTAGTAAACCCTTTTCTTTTCATCAAAGCTTGACAGTCTTTACAATCTTTCCAGGAATCCATAGGAGCTTCATCTCCCCCAATATGAATATACCTTGATGGAAAAATATCCATGACTTCTTTTAGTACATTTTTCATGAAAGTATAAGTCGCATCTTTGCACACGCAAAATTCTGAGGTACCATCTCTTTCTCCGGAGCATCCTAATTCAGGATATACATCCAAAACCTCCTCTGAGTGAGCAGGAAACTCAATTTCAGGAATAACAGTTATTCCTCTTTTAGCCGCATATGCAACTACTTCCCTGGCTTCTTTTTGCGTATAATAGCCTCCGTATGCATTTGGATCTCCCTCATGAAGGAATTGCTCTTCTCCTAGATGCCAATTCAATTTATGACCATTGCTACGCCATGCCGCAATCTGTGTCAATTTGGGATATTTCTTTATCTCTAATCGCCAGCCTTGAGCATCCGTCAGATGCCAGTGAAAAGTATTGAATTTATATAAGGCCAACATATCAATGTATTTTTTTAAAAAAGATACCGGAAAAAAGTGTCTGGAAACATCCAAATGCATTCCTCTGTAGCTAAATCTTGGTGTATCTATAATATTTACTGCAGGAATAAAGCTTTGATTCTTCTGAATTTGTTGTAATTGTATCAGGCTAAACATTCCATGAATAGCCCCTTCCTTATGTGCAGCTACAATTTTGATATTCTGAGGAGTCACTTTTAAATGATAACCCTCGGCTCCCAGAGTTTGCTCCTTTTGATGGTCAATGATAAAATGTACACTACCCGAAGAATTCTCGGATTCATCCTCAGCACCAAAGAGAAACTTCTTTTTAAATAAATCTGCTTCTTTCCTGAAATCTTCCGGTGCGTTTATTTTAATATGAGTACCAATATTAAAATGACCATCCAATTTCTCTAAGGAAGTAGGTTTGGGTATAAGTGAATATGAGGATTCAGATTGTGCTGTTACGGAAATTGTCGTAAATAAAGCAGCAAATAAAAATAAGGATATTTTCTTCATCAAAGGTTTTTTGTAAAAATTAAATTTCTTCAGTTTACAAAAACGAATTTAAAGAAAATATTCTAGAAGATTTTCTTATTTCTTGATATCCGGATGTTTATAACAAAAACCTAACTTAAAGGCTCATTAGTTCTTTAAACTTAACGGCCTGCCTGCGGGAAACATCCACTTTTTCGCCCCCCTCAATCTCCAAAAGAAGCCCTCCATTAAAATAAGGATCTATATTTTTTACCTTCCTAAGGTTAACAATGTATTTTCTATTTGTTCTAAAAAACATTCTCGTATCCAACCGCTCCTCCAAAGCATGAAGCGATTTTAAAGTCAAAGGTTTTTTGTCTTCAAAATACACACGAACATAATTTCCGGCACTTTCAAACAAGCGAATATCCCCTACTTTAATAAAATAATAGTGATTGCCATCTTTGACAAAAACTTGATCTTCACTATTTAACATAAAATTGGAAGCAACAGTATCTACTTTTTCACTTTCTTTATAGGGTACTTCTTCATCCAATCGATTAATTGCTTCACCTAAACGTTGTGGTTCAATTGGCTTCATCAGATAATCCAAGGCATTAAAATCAAAGGCTTTGATGGCATATTCATCATAAGCAGTAGTAAAAATAACCTGCGGGGTGTTTTCTATATCTTCCAATAGTTCAAAACCTGTTTTATCCGGCATTTGAATATCTAAGAAAAGTAAATCAGGATCTAACTTATTTACTTTCTCTATTCCCTCTTTTGCATTAGCAGCTTCACCAACCACCTCTACTTCAGGAAATTCTTGTAATAATTTTTTTAATTCCGAACGGGCCAGTCTTTCATCATCTATTATTAAAG
>DATGTY010000428.1:0-3738 GCA_035301605.1 Chitinophagaceae bacterium
CATTTCTAATTTTTCGGCTTGCGTTACAGCTTTGGGAACCGCTATCCACAGCACAATATAAAGAACTATAAAAGTGGGTAAAGCGCCAACAGAAAAAGGGAAAAAGATATGATGGAAGCCCCAAATATTAAAACCATGAGCAAAGATGCTTGTAAAAATAACGCCAAGCAAAGGCAAGACGAAAATAATTCGAGGAATAACAATGTCTATCTTAAAATAAGCGCCTAATCCGGAAGCTACGCCTCCAATCACTTTATTATCTGGATCTCTATACAGACGCTTACGGAGCGCTTGATTGTTTCCTTTTTTACCGGGCAAAACAATCCATAACACAATATATAATAACAACCCAATGCCATAAGCCCAAATGAGAATAAAGGTAATAATTCGGACAATCGCCGGATCGATTTTGAAGTAATTAGCTATTCCGGAACATACGCCACCTATTAACTGGTCATTTTCATTTCGAGACAATTGACTATGAGTTTTCGGCTGATTAGATGCTGCTTCTTTTTCCAACGGCTCTGTAGATATTTCTTCCTCCAACTGCTCAGGTCGTCCCATAGTAGCGATCATCCTACTTACATCATCATCGGTTATACAATGCGTATCTTTTTTCAACTTTTCCTGAAAAAGTTCTGCGATACGATTCTCAATGTCACTCACAATTTCATCTCCCCCTTCTTCACGACTAAAATAGTGTAACAAACTTTCTAAATAGCCTTTAAGCGTCTCATAAGCAGTATCTTCTATTGGGATTTTCCTCCCTGATAAATTGATGTTTATAATTTTTTTCATACTATGATTGGTTTTTAGTCCGTTGTGTTAAATGATTTACCGCACAAGAAAGTTGTTCCCAAGTCTCTTCCAAACTTGCATAAAATCCAATTCCTTCTTCTGTAAGAGAGAAATATTTTCTAGGAGGCCCGGAGCTGCTTTCTACCCATCTATATGTAAGCAAGCCTTCATTTTTTAATCGCGTCAATAGCGGATAGAGGGTTCCTTCAAAAACCTTCAACTCCGCCTCCTTCATCTTTTTTATAATATCAGAAGGATAAACTTCCTCTTTTTTGATGATAGCAAGAATGCAATATTCCAATACCCCTTTTCTCATTTGAGATTGTGTGTTTTCAATCTTCATCTATACTATATTTTCTACAAAGATATAAAAAATATAGTACTATGCAATACATAGTACTATAAAAAAAAGAAAATCCTAAAAAGACAAAGGAATCTTTTCTTTTTAGGATGCATGCTTAATATCTATAAATAAAGGTATTACGAACTATCTTCCGGGGAAAAGAAGGTTAATTTTAGATTTTCCAATATCTGAACTAAGATGCGCCAATTCATTATACAAGTAATCAAAATCCTCTTTGGTTAAATAATTTTTAATAAAACTATCATACACCAAAGACCTTGTTTTTTGAGAAGCCTTCTTCGCTTTATCTAAAGCTTCAACCAGATTTTCCTTTTCTGAATATCCTTTTTCTATAAAGCAGGGAATTTCTGCAACAGTAGTCGTAATACGCTCTTTTAAAGAACTGTTCTCTTCCCAATCCAAATTTTCAACAGTAGCTTGTATCTCTTCAGAAATTTTGTTAGCATCTCGCCAGATAACAATATCACTTATTTTTTCCATAACGACCAATTATTTGAAGTTATATCGTATAAACTCAATCAGAGCCATATTAAACTTTCTCTATTCTCGATATAAAAACAAGTTAGCAATAACACTCAAGTTATAAAAGTTTTATTTCCCAAACTAAAAAAGGAGAATCAAAATCGATTCTCCTTATCAATAATTAACGTTGATTTTTCTGTCTATTTGCTTGTTGCTGTTGCTTTTGCATATCTTCCATACGCTGCATCAGCTTACTCTTCTTAGGCTTTTGTTTCCTTTTAGCCTGTAATTGTGCATGAATTTTTTCATCATCTATTACAAACTTTTTAATAAACAATTGGATCAAAAGCGTAATCAGGTTGGAGATAAAGTAATATAAGGTAAGCGCCGCTGCAAAACGATTGAAGAAGCCAAGGAAGAAAATGGGCATGATATACGGCATATACTTCATCATCTTCTGATTGGCACCTCCGGCGCCACCCATTGATGACATATTCATACTATACATACTCATTAACAAACTAGAAGCTGCCATTAAGAGAGCCAACAGACTCACATGATCTCCATAAAAAGGAATACTGAATGGTAAATGCGCAATAGAATCATATCTACTCAAATCATCAATCCATAAGAAAGATTGGTGTCTTACCTCTATCAAACTCTGGAAAAGACAATATAAACTAGCAAAAATTGGAAGTTGTAACAACATCGGCAAACAGCCACCTAAAGGACTCACACCGGCCTGCCTGTAAAGGCTCATTTGTTCCATCCCAAACTTTTGTTGATCCCCTTCATACTTCTTTTTCAATTCATCAATTTCAGGCTTCAAAGCTTTCATCTTAGCTTGAGAAAGATAACTCTTATAGGTCAGTGGAGAGGTCAACAACCGAATCACCACAGTCATAAAAATAATAGCAAGTCCCCAGTGTTCACTAAATAAGTTTGCAAGGAAAAGGAACAGTGGCAAGAAAATCCATTTATTCAAATACTTAGCAAAGGCATATATACCATACCCCAGCTGAACCACGGATTCCATTCCGACACCATAAGACATTAACGTATAATAATCATTGGGACCACTGTACATACTCATAGGAAAGGAAAAATGGTCTGAAGACGTATAAGGAATCTTAAAAGTCATATTCACCCTGGCCACATAATTATCATCATCGCTTCCCATTTTGCTGTTATAGGAGGCCGCAATAAAATCCTTGTCCTTTGCAATGAGTGTCCGGTTAAAAAATTGTTGTCGAAAACTCATCCACTGTACATCCTCATCCAAATCTTTCTTAGAATCGCTCTGCAGTCTCCAATAATCAACCGATTCATTGTTTCTCCCATAGTATAATTGTGTATAGCGTTGAACCACTTCACGATCTTCCTCCTGCTGATCTCCCTGAAGATTCCATTGAAGCTTAAGCGCATCATTGGCTGGAGAAATAATGCCTCCCATATTTATTGCGCTTATATCAAAATCGAGCATATAATTATTAGGATGCACCACATAAGTATATTGCAAATATTTACTGGTATCCCCTGCATATAAACGATAAACTAACTTTTGAGAACTATCAGCCAATTCCTTGTTGGCTACCAAGTCAAAATTAAGCTCACTCGTATTAATCACTTTTTGTCCGGTAGTAATAAACTGCAGATTTAAATCATTGTACTTCCCTTCCTCCAAAATAACCTGAGAGCTATCATATGCTGTATATTTATGTAGCAACATTCTCTTAGGACGAGCACCTTTAGAACTAAACGTTATTTTAAAAACCCCGTTATCCAGCACCGTCTGTTGTGGCTGAGCAGTAGCTGCTGAAGAAAAAGCACCATATTTCTGCGTATTCCCGTTATTTTTCTTACTAGCTACAGTCCCTTTGCTACTATCATTGACAGCAGAATCACCATTAGCAGCCAAACCTGCGTTAGCAGAATCACTGGAAGCTACAGGTGCACTGGCCTTTATAGAATCAGCAACTCGTTGCTGAACCATAGCAATGGAATCTTGTTTCGCCTGTTTGGCTTTTTCAAAATCCTCTTTAGCATTTTGGTTATAAAAAATATAACCAATCAACAAAGCTCCTAAGATGACAAACCCAATGAGGCTGTTTTTA
>DATGTY010000429.1:0-2245 GCA_035301605.1 Chitinophagaceae bacterium
AGGGAAAATTCATTCTTTGAATTTTATTGTTGAACTGGAATTCTTAAATGGCAGAGACACGCTAAAGTCCTACAAAACAGACCTATTTAGTCTGGTACATTATGAATAATACAGGCATAATTCTAAAATAAATGATGTAAGATTACAATTCTTCAGTATCTCCATTATCATCATGCCTATGGGATGCTTTTTTAATCTTATTCTCCTCTCCTTTTAACAATCTTCCTATATTTTTTTGATGTGTAAGCACCACCAGAAGGGCGGTCACTATAGCAAAGATGCGAAAAACCACCCCCTGCTCTCTAAAAATAAAAATAATAAGAAGCGGAAATGCTATCCCTGCAAGAATAGAACTTAAAGAAACATATTTTGTTAAAAATAAAATAATGGCAAAAACGCCTACACAACACAATGCAACCCATGGTTGTATAGCAAGAACCATCCCGAAAAGTGTAGCAATTCCCTTACCTCCGCGAAAGTCATACCATATTGGAAAAATGTGACCTAATACAGCCGCAAGCCCCAACCCGATTTCAAAATTAATTAATTGGGTGCTATTTACAGCCATAGCATATTGCGGAATTAAAAGGGCTAATTTTACTGCAGCAATTCCCTTCAACATATCTAACACCAGCACAAACAAACCGGTTTTTAAGCCCAATACTCTGAACGTATTAGTAGCTCCCGCATTTCCACTACCATAGTCCCGAATATCCTTATGGTGAAATTTCTTACTAATCCATATGGCATTGGAGATTGATCCAATCAAATAAGCTAATATAAGCAACCAAACTTCTGTCATTCCATTTATTGAATTTGTTCAATAAGCCCCTACAAAGATAAGAAGATTCTATTATCTCGACACATAATCAGAGGAATCTATTGTAAAATGAAGCCCAATCCATGCGTCATCCTGTAATCTTTTTAATAATTTAAATCCTTTTTTCTCAAAAACGCTTGTGATATCCCCTTCATCTTTTTCCATCAGTCCACTCAACAGTAAATCTCCTTTTCCTACTATTTTATCACTCATTTCCTCTGCATGTTCCAGAATTATATTCTTCGTTATATTGGCTAATACTACCGCCTTATCATTTTCTACAGCACCGAGATTATCATCACAAAGTACATCAACATTAGAAATATTATTTTTCAATATATTATCTCTTGCATTTTCAACTGCATTAGGATCATTTTCAACTGCGATGACCGATTTTGCACCCATTTTGCTAGCTAAAATCGACAACACAGCAGTACCTGTGCCAAAATCTAAAACCTTTTTATCAATAAAAGAAACATCTTTCATCATCCTCATCATCAATTTTGTCGTAGCATGATGTCCGGTACCAAAAGACATTCTCGGATTAATAGTAATTTCATATTGTACATCCTTAAAATAAGGATGAAAATCAGCACGAATTCCACAAAATCCATCTAATAATACAGCAGGATAATTACTTTCCCATAAGGCGTTCCAATTCTGATCAGGGATTTCCTCTATCCTGTAGGGAATCTTTCCTACAACTTCTTCTAATGCAGGCACCTCCGGCATTTGCATTTCAGAAATATACGCCACTAATTCTTTTTCCTTTTCCTCAAAGCCTTCAAACCCCAACGCGCTTAACAGGGCAATAAATAGTTCTTTATCTTTGTCTTTATCTAAAACAATATGTACTGCTTTATAGTTCATCCTATTCTTTGTTTTACCTTTGCAACGGCAAATTACAATTTAAAAATCATGAGTGAAGAAAAACATTTAAATTTTATAGAGGAAATCATCGAATCAGACCTAAAGTCAGGGAAATATAAAAAACTTATAACAAGATTTCCTCCTGAACCCAATGGTTTTTTACATATCGGACATGCTAAATCTATTTGTTTAAATTTTGGTTTAACTCAACAATACGGAGGCTATACCAACCTTCGTTTTGATGACACCAATCCTGTGGCAGAAGAGGATATTTATGTACAATCCATAAAAAAGGATATCAAATGGCTAGGGTTCGAATGGAAGAATGAACATTATACTTCGGATTATTTTGATAAGCTATATGAGCTCGCTATTGCATTAATAAAGAAAGGACTGGCTTATGTGGATGATTCCACACCGGAAGAAATAGCCAAACAAAAAGGCACACCCACAATGCCTGGGACAGAAAGCCCATACAGATCTCGCAGCATAGAAGAGAACCTCAAACTCTTCAAAGAAATGAAAGATGGTAAATATAATGATGGAGAAAAGGTA
>DATGTY010000430.1:0-3996 GCA_035301605.1 Chitinophagaceae bacterium
TGGTATGGGAATAATAGACAAAGCGATGGATTCATAAATTGACAGTAGGTTTCATGCAAAGAGCAGCTCCTATTCTTTTAATGGAACGCAGAATACGCAGATTGAGTAGATAGTCGCCGATAGTGTAAAAGTGTAAATCAGTGTAAATCTGCTAAATCAGTGTCATCAGCGTGCCTTTTTTCTCTGTGGCTCTCGGCGGTGCTATCTTTTGGGGGAGCAGACTTATTTTAACTGCAAAGGTTCCAGAGCAGGCGCAATGGATGCCAAGTTTTGTTTCAAAAACTGATTACCTGGCTTCACTAAAAATATGGTAAGCTGGTTGAATACTGAATTTATTCGATTTTGATAAATTTCATTTCAAGTTGGGGAGTTTGAAGCGTGTCTTTAAGAAATAAAGTATCATCTATTGCTGTGTATTGAAAAACTCCTACCGTATCTCTGACAAGCGTGTCTTGAGCTTCTGATTTCTCTTCATTGTAATTAAAAAAAGCAACTTGACTGCTATCCGTTGAAGTAAAGATACCATGAGAATGGAAGTCCAATCCTGTGATAAATATACCACCGATGGAATCTAAATCAGCTCCTAAGTTTTTAGAAGGATATTGGTAGGCGCCTTGCATTCCTTTAAATGTATTATCCTCGGAGTTTCTAATGTGACTTAAAAGGAATCTCAGGGTGTCGCCATCAGATATCTTGTTCCAATGAGAAGCACCGGTTTTTTGAGCCACTTCTTTCCAGATCATCTTCATTTCAAAAGGAGGTGGCTCGGGAGGAATAGTAGTATCTATTGAAGTATCTTTTAAACAAGAAGGCAGCGCAAACAGTATAAAAAGAAAAGCTGCCGATAATATAAGTGTAAAGTATTTGGTCATGGTGTTTTATGTTATGGACTTATAAAAACAAATTTGTTGCAAGATACAACTAATATCTTTTATTTTACTTTAATTTATTTATCATCAGCGAAAATCTGCAAAATCAGTGTTACCAGCGTTCTTTTTATCTACTATATAACTCTTGTGTTATACCTTTAAGAGCGGCTCCTATTTTTTTAATGGAACGCAGAATATGCAGATTGAGCAGATAATCGCTGATAGTGTAAAAGTGTAAATCAGTGAAAATCTGCAAAATCAGTGTCATCAGCGTTCTTTTTATCTACTATTATCTACTATATAACTCTTGTTATACCTTTAAGAGCAGCTCCTATTTTTTTATGGAACGCAGAATACGCAGATTGAGCAGATAGTCGCTGATAGTGTAAAAGTGTAAATCAGCGAAAATCTGCTCAATCAGTGTCATCAGCGTGCTATAAAAACCATACCTAAGTCAAACCTCTAAAAACAAAAAAATATGAAAACAAAAATGATCATCTTATTTTGTGGTCTGTTATTTTGCCGCCTTTCTGCCGCCTTTGCGCAAGATATGCAAAGGAGTACCTATTGCAATCCTATCAATATCGATTATACCTATATGGTGTATAATGCCAATCAGGATTTATCCTATCGTTCCGGTGCGGATCCGGCAGTGGTAAGATTTAGGAATGAATATTATATGTTTGTTACCCGTTCGATGGGATATTGGCATTCCAAAGATTTAACCCATTGGGACTTTGTGACCCCTGAAAAGTGGTATTTCCAGGGTTCTAATGCACCGGCAGCATGGAATTATAAAGATTCAGTTTTATATGTAGCCGGTGATCCATCCGGATCAATGAGCATTTTATATACTGATGATCCCAAAAAAGGAAATTGGAAAGCCACACCTTCTATTTTAACCAACCTGCAAGATCCGGATTTATTTATTGATGAAGATGGCAAGAGTTATATGTATTGGGGATCTTCCAATAAATTTCCGATTAGGGTAGAGCCATTAGATAAGAACCATCGTTTTCAACCGGGAAAAAAAATAAAACTTTTCAATTTAGACGAACAGCATCATGGCTGGGAACGTTTTGGGGAAAATAATTCGGACACGGCTATGGAGGGTTATATTGAAGGTGCGTGGATGACCAAGCATGATGGAAAATATTATTTACAATATGCTGCCCCTGGTACGGAGTTTAATGTGTATGGTGACGGTGTTTATATAAGTGATTCTCCAACAGGTCCTTTTCATTATGCACCCAATAATCCTATCTCTTTTAAGCCGGGTGGTTTTATCAATGGAGCTGGACATGGAAGTACGGTTGTGGGGCCTGGGAAACAATATTGGCATTTTACTACGATGGCGTTAGGGGTCAATATCGGATGGGAAAGACGGATAGGCATGTTTCCTACATTTTTTGACAAAGACGGACTGATGCATGTCAAGGCTTATTTTGGAGATTATCCGCATTTTGCACCTAATATAGCCGGCAAAAAGGGCGAATTTACCGGGTGGATGTTATTGTCTTATCATAAACCGGTGAAGGTATCTTCTGTTTTAGATAGCTTTTCTGCCAAAAAATTGGTGGATGAAAATATAAAAAGCTTTTGGGTAGCTAACAAAAATGATGATCAGCAATGGATAGAGATAGATTTGGAGAAATTGAGCAGCGTATATGCTATTCAGGTAAACTACAATGATTATCATTCTGATTTATATGGAAAAATACAGGGGTTGAAATATAGATATCTTATAAAAGGTTCTTTGGATGGGAAAAATTGGAAAGTTTTGGTCGATAGAAGGCATAGTTTTAAAGATACTCCCAATGATTATATAGAATTATCCAAACCCGTGCGTGTACGTTATATCAGATATAAAAACATCCACGTTCCAACGCCCTATTTGTCGATTTCTGATCTACGTGTTTTTGGAAAAGGGCTTGGAGAAAAACCTGAAAAAGTTAAAAATGTAGAGATTGAAAGATATGATAATCAGCTTAGCGCTAAGATAAGTTGGGATAAACAGCCAAATGCGCAGGGATATAATGTGTTATGGGGAATTGCTCCCGATAAAATGTATCATTCCTGGATGGTTTATGATAAAAATAGGCTTAACTTAAGAGCGCTTACTACAGATCAAATATATTATTTTTCTGTAGAAGCTTTTAATGAAAATGGTGTAGGAGAAAGAAGTGAAATAATAAAAATAAAATAGAATTATGAAAGTTAAAATAACCCTATCGGTGATGTTGATAACATTGATTACGGTATTCGCAGCTTGTAACTCAACTGTAGATTCTGCCGGGCAGAATAAAGATTCATCTAAAGTAGATTCGCTTTCTGATAAAGCATTAATGGACACCATACAACATGCCACTTTTAATTACTTTTGGAAAGGTGCAGAGACAAATAGTGGTATGGCTCCTGAGCGGATTAATGTCAATGGTGAGTATCCGCAAGATGATGAAAATGTGGTAACTGTAGGCGGAAGTGGTTTTGGTCTGATGGCGATTCTGGTAGGAATAAAAAGAGGGTATATTTCAAGATCGCAGGCGCTAGATCGTTTTAAGAAAATAGTTGCTTTCCTTGAAAAAGCCGATCGTTTTCACGGTGTCTGGCCGCATTGGTTGTATGGTAAAACAGGGAAAGTAAAACCGTTTAGTTCCAAGGATGATGGTGGTGATTTAGTCGAAACATCCTTTCTTGTTCAGGGGTTATTGTGTGTAAGACAGTATTTTAAAGAGGGTAGTCAGGAAGAAAAAGCATTAGCCAAAAGGATTGATAAGTTATGGAAGGATGTGGATTGGCAATGGTACACGCATGGGGAGAATGTGTTATACTGGCATTGGAGTCCGGTTTATGGTTGGCAAATGAATTTTCCTATTCATGGCTATAACGAATGCTTGATTACTTATATTCTAGCTGCTTCTTCACCCACGCAAGGTGTTTCTGCTAAAGTGTATCATCAAGGATGGGCAGAGCATGGAAAGATTAAAGCGCCAACCGAACATTTTGGATATACTTTGCAATTGCATCATCAGGGAAATGGAGCTGCAAGCGGTGGTCCGCTCTTTTGGGCGCATTATTCTTATCTGGGGCTTGCCCCAAAAGGATTGAAAGATAAATATGCGGATTA
>DATGTY010000431.1:0-19043 GCA_035301605.1 Chitinophagaceae bacterium
TACTTTCAGCTTCTTTCAGTGTAGTTCCTTTGGGGGCAGTAACTAAATCTTCGGAGGTCATTACCGCACTCACTTTGTTGTTTAAATTTGTTTGAAAGCGGAGATCTCGATTGGTTAGGATACCTGTTAGTTTATTGTTGCTGTCCACAATTGGAATGCCACCAATATGGTTTTCCTTCATTAAAGAAAGCGCTTTTCTTACGGTTGCTCCTTCTTTCAGTGTTATAGGATCGAGGATAAGACCATTTTCGGTCCTTTTTACTTTTCTAACTTCCTTTGCCTGATCGGCTATTGACATATTCTTGTGCAGAATACCTAAACCTCCGGCTCTTGCCATGGCTATAGCCATTTGAGACTCTGTCACTGTATCCATCGCTGATGAAAGCATGGGCGTATTCAGACGGATGTCTTTCGTTAGATTAGAGGAAATATTTACTTCTCTTGGTAATACTTCAGAATGGGCAGGAACCAATAATACATCATCGAATGTAAGTCCTTCCCCGATGAATTTTGCATCTTTATCAGGCATAGCAATTATTTTTATTTGGGAAATAATTGCATGCAAATTTACGTATTTTTTGGGAAAAGAATAAAGAGAAAGAAAAAACACAGCAATTCCGAATGTCTTTCAATAAAACTTGCTGTTTGTCTTTCTTTGTTCCTAGGATATAAATCCCCTCATGGGGGTGGGACCGGGTATTGAGGTTGTATAGCAGCGGCTTCGGAAAAAGTGAAAAAATAATTCCGGTTCTCCGGTTTATGGCTTATCCTGTTGCCATCAGATTTATTCAGTATTTGGATTCGGGCTGTGTTTATTTTCAAGCAGGTGGAGGTTTTCTTCATAACTCTTTCCAATGGGAATAACCATATCATTGATCCATACCTGATGGCGATCTGCCTTTTCAATTTTATCAACAGCAACAATAAAGGAACGGTGAATCCGGATAAACTTTTCTTTGGGTAAAATATCCAGTGTTTCTTCCATAGACATCCTTGACAGGATCTTCGATTCGGTTAAAATAAAGTTCATGTAGTTGCCGGCACTTTCTACATATAATATTTCTGATAAATCGACACGGATTTGTTCATAGCCGCTTTTAATAAAAATAAAAGCAGATTGATGGTTGTTTCGTAAAAAGTATAATTCCTGCGCTTTATTGCAGGCTTTCAAAAAACGACTCAGAGAGAAAGGTTTTAACAAATAATCTACCGCGTCCAGTTCAAAACTTTGTACCGCATGTTCTGAATAAGCAGTCGTAAAAATCGCCATCGGGGGATGCGAAAGCGTTTTCAAAAATTCCATTCCCGAAATATCCGGCATTTTTATATCGAGAAAAAGCAAATCCGTCTTCTCCTTTTGCAGGTATTCCGCAGCTTCAAAAGCATTGGTGAACGTTTCTTTCAGTTCCAAAAATGGAACCTTTGATGCATGAGATTTTATTATTTCCAGGGCTATGGGTTCATCGTCTATGGCAATGGCAGTCATTCTACAAAGTTAAGTGTTAAAGTTCAAAGATTCATTATTTTTCATCCGTATCAATCTTTCCGTGTATTTCTCCGGAACTTTGTCCTCGGCTAATCCGATATATTTCCCGTACTCTTTTGTCCCCCAGAAATAATGCAACTTAATCACATTGTCATTATTAAAAATACCCGTATCAGTATTCAGTTTCAGTACTTCCCGAAGGAGTCTTTTATCTTTTTTCCTAATAGAATTGGCCAGCGTCTTTTCGATAACCACATTTGTTATAGCATCTGAATTATCATTATAAATATTGGTTTCTAACAGATGGAATTTATCTTTATTCCTTAAAAGCGCCCGATAAGCCGGTCCTATTTGTAAACTCCTACTCAAAAAAACTGCCATTATCCACTACCAACTGCAGATTCTTAAGCATGCCTTGCTCTTTTTTATTTAAGAGGTTAAAATACGCATCTAAAAGATTTGCATTTTCCAATCCAAGCCGGGTACGCCTATTCATATAAGCATACATAAAATCTATATCTTTTTTATGAGATGGGTACAGGCTGTCCATCTGTACAATCGTTACCGGCTCGCCGGCTTCGGACAACGCATTCGCATTATTTGCTTCTTTTACTAATTGCTGAGAGCCCATAGCGCAGCGGACTTTATTTACAGGTTTAAAGTTAAGTGAACAATATATTCACCCGCATTTTTATTTATGTCCAAATGATGCTTATCAGGATACAAAAGATTTAAGCGTTCTCTAACATTCTCCAGTCCGATTCCTGTAGAGTTTTGCTCAGTATCATCATTACTTTGGAGATGTAGGCTGTTACGGACATTAAAATGCAAAACTTTATTCTGTTCATACAGGCTGACTTTTATCCACGATTTCTCCTGCAGGCGCACACCGTGTTTAAAAGCATTTTCTACAAAAGCGATCAGCAGCATGGGGGCAATAAAATATTCATGAGACGGTTCGTCTATATCTATAGTCAGTTGAATGTTTTCCGACTCTGCTAAACGCAGTTGTTGTATATAAATATAATTCTTTAAATAATGAATTTCTGTCCCCAAAGGAATCCGGTCTTTTTGATTATCCTGTAGCATGAACCGCATCATATCCCCCAGTCGCTGAATACCGTCACTGGTTTTGATGGCATGCTCTTTTATCGACAATCCATACAGAGTATTTAACGCATTAAACAAAAAATGGGGATTGATTTGAGAACGTAAGAATTGCAAATCGGCCGTAGATTTGCCCAATTCTTTTTTAAGATAAAGCATCTTCTGGATCTGCTCTTTATTACGCAAATAAATAAACCAGGTTATGGCCAGCGAAACCATCATTACGATAATAAACAACCCGATAAGTATCCCTATCGACTGATAATAATTCAAAGAAGATGCAATCGTCACAAAAGGAAAAGCTACAATAACTGCTGCTGCCATAATTTCTACGACATAGCCGGAAACCCTTTTCTTTTTTCTCTCAAATGTGGGTATTAACCAATACAAATTAATCAGGTAGAAAAAATAGCCGAATGGAACTAAACTTATCCAAAACAATATTAGAAAAAGATGCCCTTGACCATAACCGACCAATAAAACAGCAACAACGACCCAGACAAGCAAAGCAATGATAAACTCTTTTAATATTCTGCCGAACACCGTGTTTCTCCTGGTTAAATTGGTCAGATAATATATAACCAGAAAAAGTGGAACAAATAAAATTAACAGGATTAGGATAATCATAACCCATTCCGCTCCTCCGGGCATCTCAAACAAAAAAATATCTTGTACATTGATCATTGCTTATAATTTTTATACAATGATAAGCCTGAAAAACAACCTTTAGAAATAGATGTGATAAAACACCTGGAAATTGTGATGAAACTTAATTTTTAAAGTTTCAGATAATGAAGGGACGGTTTTCCATAGATTTCGCGGACTATCGCAAACTCTACCAGGGCATCCGTGGTGACTATCGAAATCTCTGTCTGATCAGGCAGAGGAGTCTCATTTCTACAGTGCAATAATGTTATTCCGTGTGACTCTTTCTTTGTGAGCGCTTTCCACTTCAAATAATTGTTTACTTCGCAGCACCATTATTTTTTGGTCGGAGTGACGAAAGCAAAAGTATTTTTATTCAATTCTGGAACTTGTTTTTTTGTCTCTATTTGTTCCCAGGATATAAATTTCCTTACGGGGAATATTGATGTTGTGGAGGCGGTATTTACAGTAACCGGTACATTTTTCCAGGCATGGACTGAATGACACCCTGTAATTCTAAGTTAAGAATGGCGGCCGCTACTTCCGAGCTGTTATATTTGCTTTGTAATCGAATATCATCAATGTGTACCGCTTTTTGACCTGTGAGAATGTTGATAATGGATTGTTCTTTTTCATTTAGCTCTAGGCATAATTGCTTTTGAGTTGTTTTCGGGGTTGTTGTTTTGGGTTTTCCCCAGTTCATCAGATACATAATATCCTGAGCACTGGTGATTAAAGCGGCTTTATTATTGCGGATGAGCATATTACAACCTTCGGAATATTTATCATTAGATCGTCCCGGGAGGGCAAATACATCTCGGTTATAGCTGTTTGCTATTTCGGCAGTGATGAGGGAACCGCCTCTTTTAGCCGATTCTATTACAAGCGTAGCATCAGCTATTCCTGCAACGATTCTGTTTCTGCTGGGAAAGTTTTGTTTGTCGGGCTTGGTGCCGTGTCTGAAATCAGTGAGCAAACCACCATTCTGTAGCATTTCTTTAGCTGTGGATATATGTTGTGCCGGATAGAGTTGATCTAAACCATGAGCTACAACTCCAATCGTCGGAATATTATTTTTCAAAGCAGCCCGATGAGCTGTAACGTCCATTCCATAAGCCAGACCACTCACGATAAGGATGGATAAATCTTTTAATCCGGAAATGATTTTATTGCAGACAGTTTTTCCATAATCCGTAGCATGTCTTGTTCCAACAATGCTCAGAATCTTTGTTTCGTTGAGATTTGCATTCCCTTTATAATATAGCAGGATGGGACTGTCGTTACAGTATGTTAGTCGCTTAGGATAATTTTTATTGGTAAAAAAGAGTGGAGTGATATTATTTTTTTTGATAAAGGCGATTTCTTTTTCTGCTTTATCAAAGTCCCTGAAGTTTTTAACTGCTCTTGCCCGCACCGTGCCAAAGCCTTGGATAGCGTCCAATGTTTTGAAGGGCGCATGAAAAATATTGGACGCAGATCCAAAATGCTTTAGTAATTGTTTAGCCAATACATCCCCAATATTGGGGATGAGTGTGAGGGCTATTTGATATTTTAATTCATCAGTATCTACTTTTTTGTCCATTGAGAAAATTATTAAAAATAAATAGAAAGCAGATATTTTATGATACCTATGTTGGTCAGGATGCTAAGATTATCAAATCATAATTAATCATCGCTAATCACAAGAATCTGCATTCTATATTGCAGTTTATATCTAATGATTTATTTCTCCATTTCTTTTAATTTCAACTGCCATTTCCAGGCAGTATCCATCATTTCATCTATGCCTTTTTTCGGATCCCAACCTAGTTTTTTTTGAGCATATTCATTATTGGCATAGATAGCAATCACATCTCCCGGACGGCGACCTCCGGTAGTGTAGTTTAGTTTTACACCGCTTACTTTTTCAAAAGCTTTGATGGCTTCTAGTACAGTGACGCCATTTCCTGTGCCCAGATTGAAGACCTCACATTTATCTTTGTTTTTTTCTTCAATTAAATATTGAATGGCTTTGGTATGCGCATTGGCAATATCCATCACATGGATATAATCCCGGACGCATGAACCATCACGTGTATCATAATCGGTTCCGAATACGGTCATTTTTTCTATTTTTCCTATAGCAGTCTGTGTAATAACAGGAACAAGATTATCCGGTTTTCCTAATGGCATTTCTCCTATTTTAATAGAAGAGTGAGCTCCCACCGGATTGAAATAACGCAATAGAATATTATTGGTATCGTTTACTTTTGAATAATCCCGGATAATGTCTTCTCCAATATGTTTGGTACGTGCATAAGGACTTTCTACTTCTCCCATTGGCGTAGTTTCTACAACCGGAAGTTCTTCTGCGTTTCCATAAACAGAACAGGAAGAAGAGAATACAAAATTAGAAACATTATATTCTTTTACACAAGTGAGTATGTTTACTAGAGACTCTAAATTATTGTGGAAATATAATAAAGGTTTTTCTACTGATTCGGGTACCGTTTTGAAAGCTGCAAAGTGAATGACTCCTTCAATGTCTTTGTTTTCTTCAAACACTGCTTTAGTTGCATCCAGGTCGCAAAGGTTGACTTGATAGTTTTTTATCTTTTGACCAACAATATCTTCAATATTGTCAATTAATGTAGTGGTAGAACGAGAGTTGTCGTCTATAGATATGACATCAAATCCATTATCTACAAGATCAACGATAGTATGGGATCCTATGTAACCGCAGCCACCGGTTACTAATATTTTTTTATTCATATTGCTAGTTGATTTAGCTTGCAAATTTAAGGATTTAACTTTAGAAAATGAGATTATCTGAGGGGAGTCGTGAAAAGGAATTGTATAGCCTGCGCCGACAATCATTGATTCGCTAATCAAATTAACTATTCTTTTTCTGCTACGGCAAGCAGGTATTGCCCATATCCGCTTTTAAGCAGTGGCTGTGCAATGGCTGTTAATTGTTCTTTGGTAATAAAACCCTGTTTAAAGGCTACTTCTTCTATACAAGCTATTTTTATTCCTTGTCGGCTTTCAACAGCCTGCACAAAATTGGAAGCTTGCATAAGGGAATCAAAAGTTCCCGTATCCAGCCAGGCAGTGCCTCGTTCTAAAATAGAAACTTTTAATTTTCCCATTTCTAGATACACCCTGCTCACGTCTGTAATCTCATATTCTCCTCTAGCACTGGGCTTTAAGCGCTTGGCAATATCTATCACATCATTGTCATAAAAATAAAGTCCCGGAATGGCAAAGTTTGATTTTGGGCGTTGCGGTTTTTCTTCTATAGATACCGCTTTGTTATTTTGATCAAATTCAACCACACCATAACGCTCAGGATCAGAAACTCGATATGCATAAACAACACCTCCATCCGGGTTTGTATTTTGCGCAAGTTGACGTCCTAATCCTATTCCATAAAAAATATTGTCTCCAAGAACCAATGCTACTTTATCATTGCCTATAAAATGTTTGCCAATCACAAAAGCCTGTGCTAAGCCTTTAGGTTCTTTTTGTTCGGCATAGGTGAGGTGAATACCCAATTGATTGCCATTTCCCAATAAATGTTGAAAAAGCGGGAGATCATGTGGGGTAGAAATAATTAGAATATCTTTTATATTGGACATCATAAGCACCGACAAGGGATAATATATCATAGGCTTGTCATAAATAGGCATTAATTGTTTGCTTATGGCGTTGGTAATGGGATGAAGTCTGGTTCCCGAGCCACCTGCTAAGATTATTCCTTTCATGACTGTCCTTTTAATATTAAGTCAATTGTGTCATAATTAATGAATACCATTAAATATTCTACTCCATCGGATGCCGCCACCTTCTTCATAGCTCATCCAGATGAACCAGGCTTTGCCAACGATGTGAGATTCGGGTACAAATCCCCAGTATCTGGAGTCTAAAGAATTATCTCTATTATCTCCCATCATCCAATAATAATTCATCTTAAAAGTGTAGGAGTCAGCTACTTTGCCGTTGATATATATTTTTCCGTTTTTAATAGCTAGGTCGTTATGTTCGTAAATATCGATAATCCTTTTATACAAGGCAATGTTGGTCAAATTCAAATTTACAGTAGCTCCTTCTTTGGGAATATAAATGGAACCATAATTATCAGGAGACCATTTGAAATGCATGGTATCATGTGGAAAAAGAGCTGGAGTTACTATGGTATCCAGCCAGCGTGAAATGTCTTTCACCATTTTAAATCCACTCAATGTAGTAGAATCGGAAGGTGTAAGGTTAAACTTATAGGTGGATGTTGAAGGATCTGCGTATTTGGGCATCTTAATCTTCATATCCTCTAATCGACGAGGGTTAAAAGTGCTTCCATCAGTTTGTACCAAATATATTTTCTGAGAATGAGGCGGAACTTTTTCTCTTGCTCCATCAATATAGACATAACCATCTCTTACAGATAAGTGATCTCCGGGAACGCCTACGCAGCGTTTGATGTAATTCTCTTTTCGATCTACAGGTCTGGTAACCACCGTATATCCGCTATTTTTAATGAAGTCTCTGCCATTTCTTCTGATTACAGCATAATAATCCGCTTCAGGAATCTCTTTGATGACAGAATCCCCGTCAGGAAAGTTAAATACAACCACGTCTTCTCTTTCTACATCACCAAATCCGGGCAAGCGATGGTAATCAAATTTAGGCCAGGTGGAATAAGACTGTACATTAAGAATAGGAACAGTTGCCATTGTGAATGGTACGGCTAGGGGTGTCATGGGAACGCGAGGCCCATAGGCCAGTTTATTTACAAATAGAAAGTCATGTACCAGTAGCGTTTTTTCCATGGATGGTGTTGGAATGGTATAAGCTTCAAATAAGAAGGTTCTAATAATGCTGGCAGCGATGATCGCAAATATGGCTGCATCCACCCATTCCCTAACGGCAGATTTTTTCTTTTTTTTCTTCTTCTTCTTTTTTTTATGTTGAGAACCTACTGTATATGGTTTTCTCTTTTGATCTTTATTATCCATGGTTTATTGCGTGTGAAGTGCAAAAATACTATTCCTTTTTAATTTTGCTTGTTTTGAATAGAAAAGTGCTACTTTTTTTGTTTTTTTCGGTTGATGAAATAGTCTATACCAAGGCGATATCCCCAAAGTCCAAGTCCACATATTGTTCCTTTGCATACTGCTCCGATGTAGCTGTGGTGCCTGAAGCTTTCTCTTTCATAAACGTTGGAAATATGAATTTCCAGAACTTCCGCAGGTACTGCTGCTATAGCATCTCGTATTGCTACACTGGTATGTGTGTAAGCTGCTGCATTGAGTAAAATACCGTCAACTTCGAAACCTTTTTCCTGTATTTGACTGACAATGTCCCCCTCCGTATTACTTTGAAAGGAGGTGAGTGAAATCTGAGTATAATCTTTTTGAATTTTTTCAAAGAAATCTTCAAAAGATTGATTTCCATATACATCAGGTTCTCGTTTCCCTAATAAATTCAAGTTAGGGCCATTTATAATAGCTATTCTCATAGTAAAAGATGCGTAGCTTGTTGGTCATTCAATAAAGGGTTAACTTCTTTGAGGTAACTGATTGATCGTGCTTGGAATAGTTGTTTTTCCAAGGTTTGTAGGACATCCCAAGCCTTTAGGCGTTCTACAAGCGGTCAACTCTGCCATAAAAAAAAGCCCTATAGCACAAATAATAAATAAAAGTAAATTCTTTTTAGGCATAAATAAAGTATTGATTTATTGGTTAAAGGTAAACAATTATTAGAAAAATCGACCTATTTTCGCGATATATGAAGAAAGTACACTTTATAGCAGTAGGCGGAAGTATTATGCACCAATTGGCCATAGCACTTCACAAAAAGGGATATGAGGTTAGCGGCAGTGATGACGAAATTTATGATCCTGCTTTGTCTAACTTGAAAAAAAATAATCTTTATTCAGGTGATGGCTGGGATACGGATAAGATAACGACGGATTTAGATGCTGTTATCTTAGGTATGCATGCGAGAAATGGAAATCCTGAATTGGATCAAGCGAAAGCATTGGGATTATCTATATTTTCATTCCCTGAGTATATCTTTGAGGAGAGTAAACATAAAAAACGCGTGGTTGTAGGAGGAAGTCATGGGAAAACCACCATTACTTCTATGATTATGCATGTATTGAATAAGCAGGAAAAAGATTTTGATTATTTGGTAGGTGCAAAAGTGCCTGGTTTTGAAAGCTCTGTGAAAATGAGTGATGCGCCTTTGATTGTTTGTGAAGGAGATGAATATCCGGCTTCTGCGTTAAAAAAGGTACCTAAATTTTTCTTTTATCATCCACATATTTCGGTATTGAGTGGTATCGCCTGGGATCACATGAATGTATTTCCTACTTATGAAAATTATGTGGAGCAGTTTCAAAAATTTATTGAAGGTTTGGCTACCGGCAGCACGCTGATATACAATGGAAAAGATGGCGAACTGAGTCAGCTGGTTAAGGAATATGGAAGTCACTTGAAAGCAATTCCTTTTGCTATTCCGGAACATAAAGTAGAAAATGGGAAAACGCAAGTCGTCTTGAATGGATATGCTGAATTTATAAGTGTTTTTGGAGATCATAATTTAATGGATTTACAAGCTGCGGCTTTGGTGTGTCAGAAATTAGGAATATCTTCTCAGAATTTCTTGACGGCAATTAAGGATTTTGAAGGAGCTGCTCAGCGATTGGAAAAAATTTATGAAGATGAAAAAACGACCGTTTTTCGAGATTTTGCACATGCACCTTCTAAGGTAGAAGCTAGCCTAAATGCCGTAAAAGAGCAATTTCCTGATAGGAAATTGACGGCTGTTGCAGAATTGCATACTTATAGTAGTCTCAATAAAGATTTTTTACCACAGTATGAAGGAAAAATGGACGCTGCAGACAATGTGGCTGTATTTTATGATCCGCATGCGGTAAAGATTAAAAAGTTACCTTTTATCAGTCCGGAACAAATTAAAGAAGGCTTTAAAAGACAGAATATGGAAGTGATTAGCACCAAAGAAGAATTATTGGATTTTATTTCTCAACAGGATAGTGATGATGCTAATCTGTTGATTATGAGCTCCGGAAGTTTGGGAGGTACAACGAATGAGGATATATTGGCGCATTGGGGAAATAACAAATAATTCTTATTATAAAAAATAAATATTTAGGGAAAAAAGGAATTATAATAAGGATCATTTGCTTGTTTTTTAAGTTTAGAAACGAAAATCCTTTGAATTTCCATAATTTTTGAGAACTTTACGCCTCAATTATAGACTATGAAAGAACTGGAACTTAAGCGCCCTTTAGTTTTTTTTGACTTAGAAACCACAGGCACCAATATTGCAAAGGATAGAATCGTTGAAATTGCTATCGTAAAGTTAACACCTGATGGTGAAACAGAAACAAAGACCAAGCGAATAAATCCGGGAATGCCGATTCCTGAAGAAGCAGCTTCTATACATGGCATTCACGATGAAGATGTAAAGGATTGTCCTGCATTTAAAGATGTGGCCAACGAGATTAAACAGTTTATTGGAGATGCAGATTTGGCCGGATATAACTCTGATCGTTTTGATGTACCCCTGTTGATGGAGGAGTTCTTGCGGGTTGGTTTGGATTTGGGGATGGAAAACCGGAAAAAAATCGATGTACAAACGATTTTTCATAAAATGGAGAAACGTACTTTGGGAGCGGCTTATCAATTCTATTGTAACAAAAGTCTTGAAAATGCACATTCGGCCGATGCAGATGCCATCGCTACATTCGAAGTATTGAAGGCGCAGATTAATTATTATGAAGAGTTAAAGAATGATGTGGAAGGCCTTTCTAAGTTTACAAAACGGGGAGATTTTGTTGATAATGGACGTCGTATCGTACTGAAGAAAGGGGTAGAGGTTTTTAATTTTGGAAAATTTAAAGGAAAACCTGTGCGGGACGTATTGCAGAAAGAACCACAGTACTATGATTGGATTATGCGTTCCGATTTCCTATTGGATACCAAACAAAAGTTATCTAAGATTTATAATGAAATGATGTTAAAATAATCCCAAGAGCTAATTCCTTTTTAAAAGCATTATCTATATTCGCTACTTTAAAACCTAACCTAATCTAACAGAAAAACCGAGCTTTTGAAAAAGATCGTCATCATACCTACCTTTAACGAAAGGGAGAACATCATTTCTATCATTAAGGCAGTGTTTGCTTTGGATGCTGGATTTCATGTGTTAATAGTGGATGATCATTCACCGGATGGAACGGCAGAACTAGTTAAAAAGTTACGTTATCAAAATAAGGATCGGCTGTTTCTATTGGAGCGCAAAGGAAAGCAAGGTTTGGGAACGGCTTATATTCATGGTTTTAGATGGAGTCTGGATCGCAACTATGAATATATTTTTGAAATGGATGCCGATTTTTCTCATCCTCCTGAAGATTTGTTGCGCCTGTATGCAGCCTGTCATGAACGTGGGGCAGATGTTTCCATTGGTTCTCGATATGTAAAAGGCGGGGATACAGAGAATTGGCCTAAAAACAGGATTTTATTGTCAAAAGGAGCTTCTCTTTATGTTCGGGTGATTACGGGAATTCCTATCAAAGATGCTACTGCAGGATTTGTTTGTTACAGAAGAAAGGTGTTAGAAGCGATTGATTTAGATAATATTAAATTTGTGGGTTATGCCTTTCAGATTGAAATGAAATTTAATGCATGGAAACTTGGATTTCAGGTCGTAGAGGTACCTATCACTTTTACAGAACGACAGTTTGGCGAATCTAAGATGAGTAAGAACATTATTAAAGAAGGTGTTTGGGGAGTCATTGACATGCAATTGAGAAATCTTTTCGGACGGGGAATTAGAAGAGGATAGCGATTAGAGATTGGAGAAATTTTAAAGCGGCTGTAGTTTAGTTTAGTATTAAAAATGATGGATTACTTTTTGATGATACAGAAACACTGAAAATTAAGGGAATAGATTTTAGTCTCTATGAGTAAATCTGTATTAATTATTATACTAAATCCTTCAAAGTTTCTATTGCTGTATCTTTTATACTAAAAGATTTATTGCCGCCGCTAAAGGGCAGGCAGACGACTAACAGATTTTTTATTTTTTTATCTTGCCAATATACCGACCTTTGCAGCCGAAATGAAAGGATTGAATAAAGGATTGATAGCACTCGCGATAGGAGGGTTGTCTATAGGAATGACAGAATTTTCAATGATGGGTGTATTGCCTGATTTGGCTGCAGATCAGGGTGTATCCATTCCTACAGCGGCGCATTTAATTGCGTTTTATGCTCTGGGGGTTGTTGTAGGAGCTCCTATTTTGGTACTCATTACCGGAAAATTCCCTCCGAAGAAAGTTTTGGCAGTGTTAATGATTCTCTTTGTGGTGTTTAACGGTCTCTTTGCAATCGCTCCCAGTTATACCTTGCTAGAGGTGTCTCGATTTGCAGCCGGATTGCCACATGGCGCCTTTTTTGGCGTAGGATCTGTTGTGGCCACTTCTTTGGCTAAAAAAGGAAGAGAAGCAAGAGCAATATCCGTGATGTTTGCCGGATTAACGTTGGCTAATGTAGTTGGTGTGCCATTGGGTACTTTTGTCGGGCATCATTATTCTTGGCGTTTTACCTATGGTATTGTATGTTTTCTCGGCTTAATGACCTTATTATCCATTTTTTTCTGGATGCCGGATATTCCCAAAGCGAAAGATGGAAACCTCTTTGGACAATTGAAATATTTTTCTAAAAAAAGATCCTGGTTGTTGATTGTCGTTATTGCCATCGGAACCGGCGGATTGTTTGCCTGGATTAGTTATATCGCACCTATGGTGATTCAGATAGGGGGTGTGGATCCTGATCGTCTACCTATTATAATGGTATTGGCTGGATTGGGAATGTTTATAGGAAATTTATTTGGCGGTAAGTTGGCGGATACGGTGGGTGCTGCTAAGGCTGCCATCTTTTGTTTTCTAGCGATGGTGTTGTGTTTGTTGACGGTTCATTTTACAGCTCAGTTTTATTATTTAACATATGTTATGTCCTTTATAACAGGAATGATATCTTTCTCGGTTGGTACGCCTTTGCAAATGATGCTTATCAATGATGCCAAAGGAGCTGAAACTTTTGCAGCCTCTGCAGGACAGGCTAGTTTTAATATTGGAAATACATTGGGCTCCTATCTGGGAGGATTGCCTATTGTTTTTGGATTGGCATATAATACACCGGTTTTGGTGGGTTGTGGTTTGGCATTTACGGGAGCCATGTTGGCCGTCGCTTTTAGACGAAATTTAAAACAGCATGTGGTTGCTGCAGGCTAAAAAGGATAGCGAATTTAACCCGAAGTATTTATGGCTTTCGATTGTTTCGCTATTTATGGGAAAGTTTTTTATTTTTGTTAAAAAGAGGAGGCAAGTTGAAAACAATTTTAAATCAAGTACAATTGGACATCACGTTGGAGCGGTTGTGTCATCAATTAATTGAAAATCATATCCTATTTGAGGAAACGGTGCTGATTGGTTTGCAACCGCGGGGTGTTTATTTATCGGATCGGATATTTAAAAAACTGAGCCATCTTCTGCCGGATCTGTCTATTCCCTATGGGAAATTGGATATTACCTTTTATAGAGATGATTTTCATAAAAAAGAGAATCGACCGGTGCCGAATAAAACAGAACTTCCATTTTCAGTAGAAAATAAAAAAGTTATCCTTGTTGATGATGTGCTTTTTACGGGTCGAACTATTCGTTCTGCATTAAATGCTATTTTGGATTTTGGCAGACCGCAGAAAGTAGAACTATTGGTTTTGATAGATCGGTTATATGGTCGTCAGTTACCTATTCAGCCTAATTATGCCGGTCGCCGGATGGATGCTTTAATTACGCAAAATGTGAAGGTAGAGTGGGATGGAGATAATGGAAGAGTCATTCTGATTGATACTTAAATAGTTGTAAAAGGTTTATTTTTAGGTTGTTATATTAAAGAGAAACAGCCTAGAGTAAATTTCTACGATAGAACTGTTCTTCTTCAATTTTTGTTTTTAAATTTGCATTTTAAAATGGGGTTATCTGTAAAACATCTGCTGGGGATTAGAGAACTGACACGTCAGGATATAGAACTGATTTTTAAAACAGCAGATAATTTTAAAGAGGTTTTAAAGCGACCTATCAAAAAAGTACCTTCCCTGCGGGATACGACTATTGCAAATTTGTTTTTTGAGAATTCCACACGCACAAGAATGTCTTTCGAACTGGCAGAAAAAAGGCTTTCAGCTGATGTTGTTAATTTTAGTGCTTCTAATTCTTCTTTAAAGAAAGGAGAAACGTTTGTGGATACGGTAAACAATATTTTATCCATGAAGGTAGATCTGGTCGTGTTAAGACATGCGGCAGTGTGGGCTCCACATTTTTTGGCTAAGCATGTGGATGTGCCAATCGTAAATGCTGGAGATGGAACGGATGAACATCCAACCCAGGCTTTGTTGGATTCCTTCTCAATTAGAGAAAAGTTTGGGAAAGTAAAGGGAAAGAAAGTGGCTATACTGGGAGATATTTCTCATTCCAGAGTAGCGCTATCCAATATCTATTGCCTACAGAAACAAGGTGCAGAAGTGATGGTTGCCGGTCCTCCCACACTCATTCCTAAATACTATGGAAAGGCATTGAATGTAAAAGTGTCTTATAATTTACGAGAGGCTCTGGAATGGTGTGATGTGGTCAATGTGTTGCGGATTCAATTAGAACGTCAGAATGTACCCTTGTTCTCTACGTTACGAGAATACAATCGATTTTATGGGATTGATAAAGCGCTACTGGATAGCTTAGATAAAGAAATTGTAATTATGCATCCGGGACCTATCAATAGAGGAGTGGAATTAAATTCGGATGTAGCAGATTCCAAGCAATCTATTATCCTGCATCAGGTAGAAAATGGGGTAGCCGTTCGGATGGCTGTATTGTATCTTTTGGCTTCAGGAAAGGGAGCTACTCAAAATGAAAACTGAATAAGATGAAAAAGAATTTTGATATCACCAAGATATCTCGTATCGTAGGTATTCTTGCCGTTGTTATACTCTTTGTCTCTGCTTATTTACCTTGGGCGCATATCTATCAAAATGATTCGATGAAGGCAACATTAACAGGAATGAATACCATTTCATCTAGTTACAAGCCTGCATTATTGTCTCTAATATTTGGTGTGTTGTTTATTCTTACGGTTTTCATTTATAAGTTATGGGTAAAAATTGCCGGAGTGCTTTTTGGTGTGGTTGTTATTGCCTGGGGGGTGAATGTGTATTCTTCTTTTTATTCCCATGCTACGCAAATGTTTTCCCCTACCCGTTTTACACAATATAGCTCTGATACTGCCTTCGGATTGTATATTTTTCTTGCAGCTTCGGTGCTTGTGTTAGCCGCTTCCTTAACGCCTTATTTTCCGGAGAAATATAGAAAAGAGTAGCGGAATAAAAGTTGTACTAATCCGAAAATATAATTATATTTGGGCTTCAATTTGGTATGCATCAATCTTTTAAAAGACATCTACGGAATATTTCAGACGGCAATGAGAGAGCCTTTCGGCGGTTGGTACATCTGTATTATGATCGCCTCTATCAATTTGCGCTTAGTATAGTGAAAAATCGGGAAGATGCAGAAGAAATCATTCACGATGTTTTTTTGAAAGTTTGGCAATTAAGAGAAAACCTTCCTGGAAGCGACAAGTTTACCGCTTACCTTTATAGAGCAGTTAAAAATACTTCCCTCAATTATTTGAAGAAAAAGAACCGAAAAGAAGAGGTGGAGCGGATTTATAAGTTGAATCCCGAATTAAAAAGATTACGAACACCTGAAGATTTGGTGATCAGTGAAGAAACTTTATCGAGTATAAAGGAGGCTATTAATACACTTCCGCTGCGCTGCAGAAAAATTTTTACTTTGGTAAAAGAAGATGGTTTAAGTTATCGCCAGACAGCTGAACTTTTAGATATTTCGCCGGCTACCGTGAATGTGCAAATGACCATAGCTGTAAAAAAGCTTTGGAAAACGCTGGAACACAATTATAAGAATACACATTCTTAAAAAAATCTAACCTATTTAATTGCTTTCCTTTTTTCAGTTGTCTATATAGATAGATAAGGAAATAACCTATGGATGACAGATTAGAGGAATTACTCGCAAAATATTGGACCAATCAGATATCTGCTGAAGAAAAAGCAGCGTTGGAAAATATGATGTGGGAGCAGCCTGATTATTGGTTAAAATCGGGATTGTTACAACAACTGGATAGCCGATTGGAGCCTAAAATTCCTAAAAGTAAAGTAGATAAAGTTGTTGATTCTATTTTAGAAAAGGAAAGACCCAAAAGAGCATTGGTGGGAAAAACAAGAAAACGGTTTGCTACAAAATTGCTGTTGCCGATCGTGATACTCTTTCTGATGGGGGGGGCACTGTTTTATTTTTTTGATAAAAATATAGAAACGCAATCGAGTTGGGAAAAAATGGAGACGGCAAATGGTATTAGAACATCAATACGATTGGCAGATGGAACAAAGGTTTGGCTTAATGCCGGAAGTGTTTTGAAATATCCTGAGCATTTTGAAGGGAATAAAAGGCAGGTTTATTTGACCGGTGAGGCTTATTTTAAGGTGGCGCATAATGCAGATCGACCGTTTATTATTCATACCGCGCATTTAGACGCAAAAGTGCTGGGAACAGAGGTGAATATCAGAGCTTATGCTGATGAATCATATTCGGAAGCTATTTTAATCAATGGAGCTGTTAATGTAATGGTGGATAAAGGAGACGAGATTCAGCAAATTCAGTTGGAACCCAAACAGAAAATTATTGTGAATAATTATTCTCCTGAAAACGAAATAGCGGAGAAAAGTAAGACAGAAATGACAAATGATGAAAATTTGGCTGTGCTGTCCCGAAAAGTAAAGCTTGAGCCAATTAAAGTAATAGATAGCAATTTAATTGCAGAAACTGCATGGAAGCAGAATACTTTTTTGTTTAAGAATGAAACATTGGGAAAGTTGTCAAAAAGATTAATGAGGTGGTATGGCGTAGATATTATTATTAAAGATTCGGTGCTTGCAAAGCAACGATTTACCGGTCGTGCTGATAATGTATCTTTAAAAAAACTGCTGAAGATTCTTCAAATGATAAAACCTTTTGATTATGAAATGGAATACAATAAATTAATTATTAAGTAAAAAACGTATGCGAAATAAAGAAAGACCACCTTAATAGGGTGATAGTAAAAAAAAGCGGGAAATATTGGCGTATTTCCCGCGCTGAGAAAATAAATCCTCATATCCCGATATTTCGGGATTTAACTTAATAGAATTGCAATTTATGAAAAATCTAGTTACTAGAGGAGAGATTGTTATGCCTCTCCTGGTTCGAAAGATATTACTTATGACTAAGCTTACGGTGCTTTTTTTACTTCTAGGCTTTATGCAGGTATCTGCTACAAGCCGTGCGCAGAGTACAATATCAGTTCATTTTGAGAAGACTAAAATAGCAAAGGCGCTGCGTCATTTGGAAAAAGAATCTAAGTATATATTTTATTATAATAATAACACTTTAGAAGATCTTCCAAGGATAAATTTGGAGATAAAGGATGGACAGCTTTCTGAAGTGTTAGACTCTATTTCGAAAGCATTAAATATTAATTTTACAATTCTAGATAATAATCTGATTGTAGTTAACAAGCCGAATGAGTCTTTATTTGTACAAGATGTAAGTGGTCAGATTGTTGATGCGGAAGGAAATCCGCTGGTAGGAGTGACCATTAAAGTAAAAGGAACAAATACAGGAACCGTTACTGACGTAGATGGAAATTATTCTCTGGAAGGAGTTCCTGAGGATGCTACATTAGTAGTCTCTTATGTTGGTTTTGAAACTAAAGAAGTTCCTTTAAACGGAAAAAACGAATTGAATATTACCTTAACTCCCGGTTCTAAGAATCTGGATGAATTGGTGGTTGTGGGGTATGGCACACAGAAAAAGAAAGAGATTACCTCTGCCATTGCCAATGTAGATGCAAAGGATTTTAACAAAGGAGGTGTTACTTCTCCTATGGATTTAATTCAGGGAAAAGTAGCCGGATTGACCGTGACCAATGCCAGTAGAGGAAATCCCAATGCAAGCGCTTCTATACAGTTAAGAGGAATTACATCTATCACCGGAGATTTGGCTCCACTTATTGTGATTAATGGTATTCCCGGCGGAAATTTAGATATGATTCAGCAAGATGATATAAAGTCTATCTCTGTATTAAAAGATGGTTCTGCCGCTGCTATTTATGGAACAAGAGCCAATGGCGGAGTGATATTGGTAACTACCAAAAAAGGGAAATCCGGGGCTCCTAAGTTTGAATACTCTACCTACTTTAAACATGCAGATGTTGCAAAAAGACCAAATAATTTATCGGCATCTGAATATAGGAATTTAATGGATAAAGGAATTGTGCCCGAAAGCAATGATTATGGCGCCACAACCGATTTATATGATTCCTTACTGAATAAAAATAATTTAACCCAATATCACTACTTTTCTGCTACAGGAGGCAGTAAAAATACAAATTACAGGGCTTCTCTTTATTATAGTGATAAACAAGGGATAGCCAAGCAGAATAGTCGTGAGGAATTTGGCGGTAGAATAAACATTAATCAAACCGGCTTGCAAGACAGACTAACCATTCAAATGAATTTAGCTGCAAATGTAAACAATGCCAACTTGTTGGGCGGTAGTGATGCTGATTTTGAGCAAGCTGTGCAATGGAATCCCACAGCGCCAATACATGATCCTGACGGGTATGGCGGTTTTT
>DATGTY010000432.1:0-11829 GCA_035301605.1 Chitinophagaceae bacterium
TGCTCATGGTCTTTTTAATGGTGAAATTTCAAATGATGAGAATAGTATCACTGTAGATGGTCATCCTATCAAAGTTTTAAAAGAAAGAGATCCCGCTCAATTACCCTGGGCATCATTAGAAGTTGACGTTGTTTTAGAATCAACGGGACTTTTTCGAAGTAAAGATTTAGCTTCTAAGCATTTAGATGCAGGAGCAAAAAAAGTAGTTATTTCTGCACCCGGAAGCGGTGGTGTAAAAACAATCGTATTAGGTGTAAATGAAGAAGAATTAACTACCGATGATACCATTGTTTCTAATGCTTCTTGTACGACCAACTGTTTGGCTCCAATGGTAAAAGTAATAGATGATGCTTTTGGAATTGAATCCGGATTGATGGCTACTATTCATGCTTACACTGCAGACCAATCACTTCAGGATGGGCCTCACAAAGATTTACGTCGTGCTCGTGCGGCTGCAATGAATGTGATTCCAACTTCTACAGGAGCTGCTAAAGCCGTTACCCAGGTAATGCCTCATTTGAAAGGTAAATTAACCGGTATTGCTTATCGTGTACCTGTTATTACCGGTTCTATTACCGACTTTACCGTAAAAGTGAAAAAGAGTGTTACAGTTGAAGAGGTAAACGCTGCCTTGAAGAGCGCTGCAAACGGTGCTTTAAGCCATGTGTTACAGTATTCAGAAGAACCTTTAGTTTCTAGTGATATCATCTCTAACACAAATTCCTGTATCTTTGATTCCGGTATGACAACCATCAATGATGATGAAAATACCCTTATCAAGGTAGTAGGATGGTATGATAATGAAAGTGGATATTCTAACCGTGTGGCTGATTTATTAGAGAAAATTGGAAAGTTATCCTAATGTAGCCTGACGTTGTTAGCATCTAAATAAACAGAAGGCTTCCTATTTGTATGATGGGAAGCCTTTTTCTTTTTAATAAAAAATATTTTTTATGGCAGATATACATTCTTTTTCCTTTACAGGAAAAACAGCGCTGATCAGAGTAGATTTTAATGTTCCTTTAAATGATCAGTTAGAGATTACAGATGATACCCGTATTCGTGCTGCTTTGCCAACCATTCAACGTATTCTTGGAGAAAGTGGTTCTGTAATACTTATGGCTCATTTAGGAAGACCTAAATCCGGACCTGAGGATCGTTTCTCTCTCAGACATCTTGTGGATCATCTTTCTGAATTGATAGGCAAAAAAGTGCAATTCTGTGAAGATTGTATAGGTCCTCATGCAGAGCAGGCTTCTAAAGAACTTCAATCGGGGGAAGTATTGTTGTTGGAGAATCTGCGATTCCATCCGGAAGAAAAACAGGGAGATGAAGCTTTTGCTAAAGAATTATCTTCCTTAGCTCATATTTATGTAAATGATGCTTTTGGAACAGCTCACAGAGCACATGCCTCTACCGCAGTTATTGCAAAATTCTTTGAACCGGAACATCGGATGTTTGGTTTCTTGATGGAGAAAGAAGTGAACAATGCCAATAAAGTATTATATCACTCAGATGAACCATTTACGGCCATTCTCGGAGGAGCGAAGGTGTCAGATAAAATCCTGATTATCGAGAATTTGCTGGATCGGGTACAAAATATGATTATTGGTGGCGGAATGGCTTATACTTTCCTGAAAGCACAAGGCAGGGAAATTGGTAATTCTCTTTGTGAAAATGATAAGCTGGATTTGGCAAAAGAAATTCTTAGAAAAGCAGATGAAAAAGGAGTAGATATATTACTTCCTGTAGATTCTATTCTGGCCGATGAATTTGCCAAAGATGCCAATACCAAAGAAGTGTCTAGTGATGATATTCCCGCTGAAGGCGGTTGGATGGGACTAGACATAGGCAGCCAGACTATAGAACGCTTTTCCAATGTTTTAAAAGATTCTAAAACTATCCTTTGGAATGGACCGATGGGCGTTTTTGAAATGGAAGCTTTTCAAAGAGGAACCGTTGCTGTAGCTAAAGCGGTCGCAGCATCTACGGATAATGGCGCCTTCTCTTTAGTTGGCGGAGGAGATTCGGTTGCCGCAGTGAATCAATTTGATTTAGCAGACAGAGTGAGTTATGTTTCTACCGGCGGTGGAGCTCTTTTGGAGTTCTTTGAAGGAAAAACCTTACCCGGAATAGCCGCGATTGAAGCGTGATTTTAATATTGATAAAAAAGAGAAAGGTGATGTCATATTATACGGGCATCACCTCTCTTTTTTTGTTGACGCTATGAACGACTAATTTTTAAAGGTCGTATATTATGCAAATCCTATTGGCGGCTGGCTTCAAATACCTCTTCAAAATGTCTGACCAACTTTTGCTTAACCTCGGCCATATCTATATCCTGTCCTACTTCCTCTTTGATTGAAGCCACTTTTTTATCTTTGATTCCACAAGGAACGATGAGGTCAAAATAGCTTAAATCTGTATTTACGTTTAATGCAAATCCGTGCATGGTCACCCAGCGGCTACATCTTACTCCCATCGCGCAGATCTTCCGTGCCTTAGCCGGATCTTTGGCATCTATCCAGACGCCGGTTTTGCCTTTGGATCTCTCTCCGTTAATTCCATATTCGGCTATGGTTCTGATAATGACCTCTTCGAGACTACGCAAATATTTCGCGATGTCTGTAAAGAAATTTTCCAAATCTAAAATAGGATATCCTACAATTTGTTCCGGACCATGGAAAGTGATATCTCCCCCACGATTGGTTTTTACAAATTCAATCCCTTTTTCTTTAAGCCGATCTTGGCTGGCAAGTAGGTTCGCCATATGTCCGCTTTTCCCAAGCGTGAAAACAGGTGGATGTTCACAAAAGATTAATCGGTTTTGTGTCTCATCTTGTTTATCATCGTGTTTTAATTGGACATTTTTGTGAAGTAAAGCTTCTTGCCGATCCCAAGCTTTTTGGTAGCCTATCCTTTCCCAATCTTCTATGATTACTTTTTTATTTTTCATTGATTTCATTTCTTACTTAAGTGACAATAAGATTATAGAATTGTTCTTCATCCAGGTATTTTTGGGCTAGCTCTTGTATCTCATCTGCCTGAATGTGTTTAATGGTGTCTATGCTGTGATAAAAATGTTTTTCGTCTAAATCAGAGATAATAAGGTTTTTCCAATATCGGATTGCTTTGAAACATCCGTCAAGTGCACCCAGCATGCTTCCCATGATGTAATTTCTTACCAGATGTAGTTCACTTTCTTGTACGCGTTCTTGTTTGAGCCTGTCCATTTCTTTAAAAACTTCTTCCACTACATTTTCACAAATATCTGTACCTGCTTCGGTTTGTATCATGAGGCTTCCGCCTTTAGCAAAAAGATTTAGAGAACTGTAAATTCCATAAGTATAACCCTTATCTTCTCTAATATTACTCATGAGTCGCGAACCAAAATAACCACCAAATATAGTATTCAGTATTTGGAGTTTGGGGACATCAGGATGGTATCTGTTTGGGAAAGGGGTGGCAATTCTGACCGCACCCTGAACACCTTCTGAGTTTGTTATATTTTTTCGATGTTTCTTTTCTAGTGCTGGTTGGATTGGATATTTTTTTTGAAGTAGCGATTTTTTCTCGTTCCAAGCATCCCCAAAATATTGATTCAATTGTTGCTCAAAGGTTTTTGATAACTTTCCTGCGGCAAATATTCTACAGTGATTATGTGCATAATATTGCTGAAAGAAAGCCAAAATATTTTCACGTTGTAATGCGTCATAGGCTTCGTGAGAGCTGTGTCTTCCGTAGGGATGATAGGAGCCGAATAAATAAGTATCTATAAGTTGGTTAGCTACAAATTCGCTTTTTTTGGTGTTGACCGATAAAGCCTGATTTTTATTCTTTTTAAATAATGCAATTTCTTCTTTCGGATAGGTTGCTCCTGTCAGTATTGTTCTTATTAAAGGCAATAAATGAGGCAGTTGCTTTTCTAAACAATGTAATGTTATTGAGGCTATCTCATGATAGCAACGCAAACTCAGGAAGGCGCCGTAATATTCTATTTCTTCTTCTATCTCTAAAGCACTTAAATCTACAGTGCCGCTTTTGAGGAGTTTGTTTGCACTTAATGCAATGGAAGTTGTAGATTCATACCAACTTCCGGCTTTGAATATCCACTGAAGCTGCAGCGTTTCCTGCTGGTTGGATGGAATATAATACACCGGAATTTTGTTGTCCAGCTGAAAATGTTTGCAGTCCGGCAATACTATTTTAAAGTCCGCTGCATTTTTTATGATGGGTGGTTGTTTTCGATCCATAGGTTATAAATATAGAGAGAAAAATTAGTTCTTTTTATGTGAAATGTTATTAGATTATAGGTATAAAATAGGGAAAATGAAAAGAACCCATATCATTCTTGTTTTGAAAAATAATATAGCGTATTGCTATGTTGAGGCTTAAAGATTTCTTTGGATACATTTAGGATGTCATCCGGAGTTACTGCTTCATATCTTTCACTTTCCTGATTAATCATATGGGCATCTCCCAACAGTTCATAAAAGGCTAAGCTATTACAACGGCTGAGTAATTCTGAGTCTTCAAAAGCAATAAGGCTTTCAATCCGGTTTTTTACCTTATCTAATTCTCTTTTTTCAACCGGTTCTTCTCTGAGTTTTCTTAATTCTTCTTCCACTGCTTTTTCTGCTTCCCGCATTTTGACTCCTTTAATGAGTTTCCCTTCTATGGTGAGCATACCTGCATCCAGGCTGCCATAATGATAACAGGTAATCTGGCTGAATAACTGCTGATCTTTAACGAGGGATTGATATAATCTGGCCGATCGGCCACCAGAAAGTAAATCTGTAATGAGATCTACGACATAATATCTGTGATCCAGCCGATCATATATCGGGTAATTTCTGTAAAAAGCATCTAAGGGTACATTGGCAGTGGTTTCTTTTTGTCTGGCTGCCGTCTGTTCGGGTTCCGGTTCTAATTTTCTTTCATATCTTTCTCCGGCGGGAATAGAGCCAAACCACTTTTCTGCCTTTTCTTTTACGTCTTCGGTTTTGACATTACCGCCGACTACGAGAATGGCATTGGATGGATTATAATGTAGATGGAAGAAGTTTTTTACATCTTCTAATTGCGCTCCTTCAATATGAGAAAGCTCCCGACCTATTGTTAACCATTGATATGGATGTTTTTTATACGTCATTTCCCGAAGGATTTTTCCGGCATCGCCATAAGGCATATTAATATAATGTTCTTTAAATTCTTCACTCACTACTTTTCTTTGAACTTCCAGACTTTTTTTGGTGAAAGCTAGAGAAAGCATTCTGTCACTCTCCAGCCAAAAAGCGGTTTCCAGGTTTTGAGCAGGAAGCTGAATATAATAATCCGTCATGTCGTTGGTCGTAAAAGCATTGTTGTTTCCACCGGCACGTTGTAACGGCTCATCATAAAAAGGAATATTTTTAGATCCACCAAACATTAAATGCTCAAACAAGTGAGCAAACCCGGTTTGGTTGGGCCTTTCGTCTCTGGCTCCGACATCATAAAGTACATTAACAACAGCGAGCGGAGTGGTCGAATCTTCATGTACGATAACCTTTAACCCATTGGTTAATCGGAAACGATTAAAATGAATCATGCTTTAATTTTTAATTTGAACGACAAGGTACTTACTTTTGCAGTCTTAATTTACTATAGGTTTTTCAAATATCATGAAAACATTCTACAAAAGAGCACTAACAGCCATATTTTTTGTTCTTATTATGCTTGGCGCAATACTTTGGAATAGTATATCTTTCTACCTGTTATTCCTTGTTGTCGCTTTGCTAGGCTTATTTGAATATTTCAAACTGATAAAGAAAATTCATCCTAAATATAAGGAAGCTTCCATTGCGCAGCAAATTATTGCTGGGTTACTTATACCTGCCGGATTCTTAATTGCATCGGGTACACATTTTTTATTTCTGGGGCAATCAGCTTTATTTTTTGGTATGCAGCTTTTAGGTTTTTTACTAATGCTGTTGTTGGTTGTTTCTGTTTTTTCGGGAGAAACGTCGTCGGCGATTAAAAATTTGGGGTATAGCCTCTGGGGTGTAGCTTATTTGGGGATTCCTTTTTCCTTAATGATTGCTTTATATTGGTATTCTGCTGAAAACGGATTTCCGTTGATTCCGCTGAGTATTCTTGTAGCCTTGTGGATAAATGATACAATGGCCTATGTGACAGGTGCTGTGATTGGGAAAAGACCTTTTGCTCCCAGAATTTCTCCCAAGAAAACTTGGGAAGGCACCGCTGGAGGTGTTTTATTCACCTTGGTTGCAGCCGGTGTTTTTAGTTTGTATAATCATCAATTCCCTATGGGGATATGGATAGCTATAGGCGGTGTGGTTGCCATATTCGGAACAATAGGAGATCTTTTGGAATCTGTATTAAAACGAAAAGCAGGAGTGAAAGATTCCGGAAACCTGTTGCCGGGGCATGGTGGAATTCTTGATCGTTTTGATTCTATGATTTTGGCTATCCCTTTTGTTTGGATTTTGGTGCAGGTATTGTAAAAAAAAGAAAGGCGAACAGTTTGTTTGTCCGCCTTTTTAAATATCAAAAATTTGATTTTACAATCCAAAGATGCCTTTGTTTAGTAGTTGTAATACTTGCTGTTTGTGCGCACTATTGATAAGGATTGAGATGTTATGACGACTTCCACCGTAAGAAATCATGCGGATTGGAATAGGTTCCAGTGCATCAAATATTTTGGTAATCACAGAAGGCGTAGAAACGATTTCGTTTCCTACCAGACTAACAATTGTTTGTTCATGATCTACCTCAATGCTTCCGAAAGGATCTAACTCTGTTTGAATATGTGGTAGCTTGCTAATGTTATCAATAGTTAGAGATACTGCTACCTCTGAAGTAGTAATCATGTCTATGGAAGTCTGATATTTTTCAAATACTTCAAATATTTTTCTCATAAAGCCATAAGCCAATAACATGCGGCTTGAATTAATTTTAATGGCCGTAATGCCGTCTTTAGCTGCAATCGCTTTTACGCCATTGCCATTGGGGTTTTCGGTAATGACCGTCCCCTTTGCTTTGGGTTCCATAGTATTTAATAGCTTTACGGGAATATTAAAGTGCTGAGCCGGCCAGATAGAGGCAGGGTGTAGGATCTTGGCTCCAAAATAGGCTAATTCTGCCGCTTCTTCAAAAGCAAGTTGATCGATGTGTAGGGTGTCTTCTACAAAACGCGGATCGTTGTTTCGCATGCCGTCAATATCAGTCCAAATCTGTATTTCGGTGGCATTAAGAGCAGCTCCTACCAGAGAGGCGGTATAATCACTTCCTCCACGATGTAAATTATCTACCTCCCCCTTTGCATTTTTACAAATAAATCCTTGTGTAATATAGATATTCTCTCCTTTATTCTCATTCATGAGACGCTGTAATCTCTTTTTTATTTTAGGAATTACAGGTTCTTTTTGTTGGTTGATATACATGAACTCTAAGGCGGGAAGCAAGACGGCTTTAATTCCTTTTTCTTCCAGGTACAAAGCAAATAAATGGGTGGAAAGAAGCTCCCCCTGCGATAGAATGTCTTTTAATAGTGCCTCACTAAAAGATATTTTGAGAATAATTTCTAGAAACTCAAAGCGTTCATCGAGTATATTTTGGGCTTTCTTTTTTGTTTTTTTTGTGGAAAATAATTCATCGCAGTAATTATTGTAATGCTCACGCAAATCTTTGATTTGCAAGGCTGCCAAATCCCGATGACTTGTAGCTAAGGAATTGCCTATTTCTTCCAGGGTGTTAGTCGTTCCGGAGAGGGCAGAAAGTACTACGGTACAAGGTTCATTTTGGTTGGTTACCAAATTGGCAACGGCTTTCATCCTTTCTGATTTGCCAACGGATGTCCCACCAAATTTTAAAACTTTCATGTTTATTTATATTTTAAGGATATGTTATTGGATTATGAATGTTTAGGGTCAATTCAATAAAATTATGCTTGTGCCGTAGGTCCTCCAAAATTCATGGGAATATTTGGAGAACCCTCATCTTTAATGGGACCATTAGCGGCTTCAAATTTTTTAATATTGTCTGATAATGCCTTCATTAAGCGTTTGGCATGTTGTGGAGTCAAAATAATACGAGACTTCACCTTTGCTTTTGGTACGCCGGGCATAACATTGATGAAATCTGCAATAAATTCTGCATTGGAGTGTGTGATAACAGCTAAATTGGAATAAGTTCCTTCAGCCATTTCATCAGTCAGTTCTATATTGACTTGTTGTTCTCCTTGTTGTTGTTCTTCTGCCATAATATGTAGTTTCTTTAAGTTGCAAAGTTAAATGACTTTATTTGTTTTTTTCAATAAAGATGTTTTTATGTAATTTTATATGAAAAATAAAAATATGGATGAACCTATTAAAGAGGAAAAACTACCGGATAGGCAAGGAATAAAATCCTGGCCACTGGATGATCGTCCGCGAGAAAAACTTCAATTAAAAGGTGTAGAGGCATTGAGTAATGCTGAACTAATTGCTATTCTTTTACGCACTTCGGGAAACAGGAATAAAACGGCTTTAGAAGTGGCACAGGAGCTTTTACAAATTGCCGAAGGCGATTTGTATGCTTTAAGCAGACTGAGCGTGAAGGATTGTATGAAAATTAAGGGCATTGGTTCAGCCAAGGCCGTTACGCTCGTGGCTGCACTGGAATTAGGTCGTCGTCGGCAGTCGGCTGCTCCTGCCCGTAAGCCTGTAATTAAGAAGAGCCAGGATGCCGCAGATCTATTACAACCGAGGATGGCCGATTTAAGGCATGAAGTTTTTGTTGTCATGTATTTGAGTACGTCCAATAAGATATTGCATGAAGAAAAAATTAGTAAGGGTGGATCAAAAGGGACATTGGTAGATCCTAAAATAGTCATGAAGGTGGCACTCGAACAGGATGCCAATAATATGATTTTGTGTCATAATCATCCTTCCGGAAATTTAAAACCCAGTAAAGCAGATATCCATTTAACGAATAAGCTGAAAGAGGCGGCACAATTATTAGATCTTAAAATTTTAGACCACTTGATTGTTTCTTCTCAAGGTTTTTATAGTTTTGCTGATGAGGGGTTGATGTAAAATCCTTTTCCTTACAACTTTATTAAAACATAATACATGCTCAAAATAGGAATATTCGGTTTAGGTCACTTGGGAAAAATACATTTGTCTCAGTGGTATTCTATAAAAGGGATTTCCATTATTGGTTTTTTTGATCCTGATGATAACAATGCTGCAGAAATAGAAAATCAATATCATTTAAAAAGATATACTCATCCGGCTGATTTAATAGCGGAAGCAGATGCAATAGATATTGTTGCACCCACTACGCATCATTTTGAAATTTGTGAATTAGCGATTAGAAGCGGAAAACATATTTTTGTTGAAAAGCCGATGGCTAATTCCATGGAAGAAGCCCATAAAATTTTGAAATTACTTTCTGAAAGTAAAATAAAATTTCAGGTGGGGCATGTAGAACGTTTTAATCCGGCTTATCTAGCCTTGAAGGATAAGGATTTAGATCCAATGTTTATTGAGGTACATCGGCTGGCAGAATTTAATCCCAGAGGAACGGATGTGAGTGTGATATTGGATTTGATGATTCATGATATAGATATTGTACTGAGTCTGGTAAAAGCCCGAGTCAATCGCATTTCTGCAAGTGGTGTAGCGGTCATGAGTGATACTCCGGATATTGCTAATGTGCGGATTGAATTTTATAATGGTTGTGTGGCTAACTTAACTTCCAGCAGGATTTCCCTAAAGAAGATGCGTAAAACCAGACTCTTCCAAAAGGATGCTTATATTGGTATTGATTTTCTGCATAAAAAAGCAGAAATAATTAAGCTAAAAGAAGAAGATGATCAAGGGGTTTTTACCATGGATATAAATACGGCTAAGGGAACAAAGACTATTGCTATCGCAAACCCTCTGGTGAAAGAAACCAATGCAATTCGTATGGAATTGGAAGAATTTAAAAAGGCCATTCTCGAAGACAAGGAAGTACCGGTAACTGCCTATGACGGCTTTCAGGCCATGGAAGTGGCGCATCAGATTTTGGATAAAATAGAAAGAAATACGAATTGATGATCGTTTTTGTCTCATGATAAAATAGTGTCACTTTTTAGCTTACTTTGCAGGATATGAATAAAGTGCATAAAAACCCCTGGACTACTTTAAGTAAAGAGCAGGTATATGATAATCCGTGGATAGGAGTTGCTCATCATAAAGTCATTACTCCGGGAGGAACGGATGGTGTGTATGGGGTAATTCATTTTAAAAACCTGGCCACCGGGGTGGTTGCATTGGATGAAGAAGATAATATTTATCTGGTGGGACAATATCGCTATCCTCTGGAAAAATATAGCTGGGAGCTTCCTGAGGGTGGTTGTCCGGAAGGAGAATCCCCGCTTGAAGCGGCTAAACGTGAACTGTTAGAAGAAGCCGGAGTGAAAGCGAAACATTGGGAACTTTTGATGGAAATAGATATGTCGAATTCAATTACAGATGAACATTGTCATACTTTTCTGGCAAAGGGATTAGAAAAAGGACAGTCGAATCCAGAGGATACGGAAGAACTGAAAGTAAAAAAAGTACCTTTTGAAGAGGCTTTAGAGATGGTATTTCATGGTGAAATAACGGATGCTATCTCAGTAGCTGCAATTTTGAAAGCTAAAATTATATTGGAGTTATAGATGTTTTTTTTGATGTGGAATGCTTTTTAGTCTTCTATTTGGTATGAATAGTATAGATCAAAAAACTACCAATTACCTTCAAAATATAAAGAATTGAAAAACAAGAGTAGAAATAAAATTATTACCGGTCGTCAGCCAATAATTGAAGCCATAAAAGCCGGTAAAGCGTTGGAGCGTATTTTTTTATCCAAACGTTCAGTCGGGGATTCCATCAGAGAATTAAGGCAGCTGGCTCAAGATTCTCAGATTCCTGTGAATAGTGTGCCTGAAGAAAAATTGAACCGTCTGCATCCTGCGCGTAGATCAGGTAAAAATGATCAGGGCTGTGTGGCTATCGTTTCTAAAGTGACCTACCTGGATTTACAAGCAGTGATTTCTCATGTTATAGAAAAAGGAGAAACACCTTTGTTTGTTCTTGTAGATGGAATAACGGATGTTCGAAATATTGGGGCTATGGCCAGAAGTGCTTTATGCTGCGGAGCTCAGGCCATGATTCTTCCCCAAAAGGGCGTAGCTCCTTTGAATGAAGAAGCTGTAAAAAGTTCAGCCGGTGCTTTAGAACATATTGCTGTTTGCAGGGTGAATCACTTAAAAGAAGCAGCTAAAATTCTGCACTTAAATGGTTTTCAAATACTAGCTAGTGATATGGCCGGGAATAAATTACTGGCTGATTGTGATTGGACAAGTCCTTCCGCTGTAGTTATGGGCGCTGAGGATAAAGGTGTACAGCCTGCGTTATTAAGAACTGCAGAGGAGATTTTTAAAATCCCGATGGCTACTGATTTTGATTCTTTTAATGTATCGGTGGCTACCGGGATTGTCTTGTATGAAGCTATGAAACAGAGAGGAAGTTAATTTTATCATATTCACTACCTTAAATTATCAGCATAAAAAAGAGGATAATCAAAGGATTATCCTCTTTTTTACAGCTTTTTGCCATCAATTAAAAATATCCACTTTGGGAACTTTTTCTTGTTTTTGTTTATCGGGAATATTTTTTTCTTTTTTATCCGGAATGTTGTTACGCTTATTGATGAGTTTGTAAAGTTCATCCAGGTTGGGGGATAAAATGATATCCGTTCTTCTGTTATGCGCACGTCCTGCTTCTGTTTCATTCGAAGCTACGGGATTATATTACTGTG
>DATGTY010000433.1:0-2908 GCA_035301605.1 Chitinophagaceae bacterium
GGACGCAAGGTGACGCTGCGCTTTGCAGAAACCTTGCAGTCAAATGGAGAATTGGCAACAGCTAATTTGAGAGATGCGAAAGTTACAGATGTATATACCTTAAAAGGAGAAGGAGAAGAAGTATGGCAACCTTCTTTTACTTATCATGGATTTCGATATGTGGAAATTACAAATTATCCGGGGCAACCTTTGATTGAAGACTTTTCGGGAATGGTGGTTTACGATGATTTGAGAACAACAGGTCACTTCCATACCTCTAATTCGCTCATTAATAAGATTTATCAGAATGCTTTCTGGGGTGTTTCGGGTAACTATAAAGGAATACCGGTAGATTGTCCTCAACGGAATGAACGAATGCCCTGGCTGGGAGATCGGGCGGTTAGTTCTTATAGCGAAAGCTTCATTTTTGATAATGCGAACCTATATGAACAGTGTCTGAATAATATTGAACAATCACAAACGGAGAAAGGAGTTATTCCTGATGTGGCTCCGGCTTTCTGGAAATATTATACAGATGATATTACCTGGCCCTCTACCTATTTTCAGGTAGCCGATATGTTGTATCATCAATATGGAGAGGTTCGACCTATTAAAAAACATTATTCATCCATGAAAAAATGGGTAAATCATATTCGTGAAAAATACATGGATCATTATTTAATTCCTAAAGATAAATATGGAGATTGGTGTATGCCTCCGAAACATATTGAACTCATCCATGCCAAAGACTCCTCCAGGATTACAAATGGAACCTTATTGGCAACAGCCTATTATTACCATATATTAAGGCTAATGAATAAGTTTGCCGGATTATTAAATAAGCCATCAGATGCAAAGCATTACGAACAATTAGCTGAGAAAATAAGGAAAGCCTTCAATCAAAAATATTTAGATAAAAATACAGGAGAATATGATAACAATACGGTGACAGCTAATTTACTCCCGTTGTATTTTGGTATCACACCAGATCGTTATAAAGACAAAGTCTTTAAAAATATGACTGATCAGATTGTTTCTGTTTATGATAAGCATATTAGTACAGGAACTTTGGGAACCCAAATGATAATGAGAGGACTTACCCGCTTTGGTCGTCCCGATTTAGCTTATAGTATTGTTTCTACTAAAACCTATCCGGGTTGGGGATATATGGTGGAAAATGGAGCTACGACTATTTGGGAGTTGTGGAATGGGAATAAAGCCAATCAATGGATGAGTTCCAGAAATCATGTGATGTTGTTGGGCGATCTGGTCGTTTGGCTTTATGAAGATGTTGCCGGTATTAGAAGTGATGATGAAAATCCGGGATATAAAAGGATAATTATGAAGCCTATGATAACGGATAGTTTGCAATATGTAAATGCTTCTTACCACTCTATTCATGGATTAATAAAAAGTGATTGGCATAAGACAAATCATTCCTTTCATTGGACTATTTCTATTCCGGGAAATACATCAGCTATTGTTTCTATCCCATCTAAATCGGCTCAAACTATTCAAGAAAATGGCGAGAATATTTCTAAGGTAAAAGGAGTTAAATTGTTGAAAAAGGAGAAGGGTTTTGTGACGTTGAAAGTGGGGTCGGGGAACTATTCTTTTAAATCTGCATTATAATATTGTATAAATAAATTAAAAATAAGGATATGTTTAAAAATGGAGTATTATTATTAGCGCTTGTAGGATTTATACTGACAAGCTGTCAAAAAAAAGAATCCAATAGGTGGCAAAAAGGGATTGTTAAAGATGAATTTGTATTTACCAAAGCTCCTTTTAAATCCTGTCATGCATCAACTATAGAAGAATCCTCTGAAGGATTGGTAGCAGCTTGGTTTGCCGGTGATAAAGAGGGGGCCTCTAATGTAGATATCTGGGTAAGTAGAAAAGAAAATGGCCAGTGGACAGCTCCAGAAGATGTAGCGAATGGTATCCTGTCAGATACGCTTCGTTATCCTTGTTGGAATCCGGTATTGTTTCAGGTGCCTGATGGGGATTTATTGTTGTTTTATAAAATAGGGCATAGTCCTTCTACCTGGAAGGGCTGGATGAAGTCCTCTTCTGATGGAGGAAAGACCTGGTCTGAAGCAGAGAAATTGCCGGATGGTATTTTAGGTCCTATAAAGAATAAGCCCGTTTTGTTGGATAATGGTACTTTACTATGTGGTTCCAGTACAGAGGACGATGGTTGGAAAGTGCATTTTGAAATGACAACTGATTTTGGGAAAACCTGGGAGAAAACGGGAGATATTAATGATTCGGGTAACTTTGAAATAATCCAACCTACCATTTTATTTCATCAAGACGGAAAGTTACAAGCGCTGTTTCGTAGCAAGAATAGAACGATTGCACAATCTTGGTCTTCAGATAATGGAAAGACCTGGTCTCCGGTGAAAAAGACTTCCTTACCGGGCAATGACTCGGGAATAGATGCTGTGACTTTATCTGATGGCAGGCAACTTTTGGTCTATAATCACGTATGGCCTCCTAAAGGAAAATATAAAGGGGAAAGAACACCATTGAATGTGGCGGTATCTGAAGATGGAAAAACTTGGTCTGCAACGAATGTTATTGAAGTACCTCATCCTAAATTAAAAAATATTGACGATGAATATTCTTACCCTGCGGTAATTCAAACGAAGGATGGATTGGTACATATTGTCTATACATGGAGACGCACTCGTATTAAACATGTCGTTATTGATCCGTCAAAGATGGAGCTTTCAAAAATGGAAAACGGTATTTGGCCGGAGAAATAAAAATGAATTTAATTAGGAATTCTAAAAATAAATTTATGAGATATTTAATGATGGTTATAGTGCTAAGTTGTGTTTCTTTCAGTTATACATATGCTCAGACCATAACAAGAGAAGATGCTAAAACATTTATAGAGAAAGATATAAGTAAAGAACCCACA
>DATGTY010000434.1:0-6776 GCA_035301605.1 Chitinophagaceae bacterium
CGAAAAATTAAAAATTAAATCTCAGGAAACCAGAGAATAAATTCCAGAAAAATGAAAGACTTTTCATTTGTTTCCAATGCCCACCCGGCCTACATTGAAACCTTATATAAGGACTTCTTAAGAGACCCTGAATCTATAGACGAAGAATGGGCCTCTTTTTTTGAAGGCTTTGATTATGCCCTCTCTAGCGCGAATGGGAAACAAGGAGAAAGCGGAACATTCAGTCCGCAACAGATTTCCAAAGAATTTTCAGTTTATCAACTTATAAGAGGGTATCGCAAACGCGGTCATCTTATTGCAAAGACCAACCCTATTCGACCGAGAAAGGATAGACATGCTCAACTTGAGCTGAAGTATTTCGACTTGGGTGATGATGATTTGGATCAAGAGTTTTATGCAGGTTCTTTTATCGGGAAACCAAAGGCAACGCTGAAAGAGATTCTTGAAGATTTGAATAAGTGGTATGCTTCTTCTGTTGGGATAGAATTTGAATACATCGATGATCCGATAAAAAGAGGATGGGTTAGAGATAAGATAGATAACGACTTACAACAACCCCTCTCGCTCGAAAAGAAGAAACGTATTCTCGAAAAACTGAATGAAGCCAGTGTTTTTGAAAGTTTTTTACATAAAAAGTTTATTGGTCAGAAGCGCTTCTCTATTGAAGGCGGAGAAAGTGCCATCCCTGCCTTAGATACAATTATACAGGAGGGGGCAGAAAAAGGTGTTCAGGAAGTAGTGATTGGAATGGCTCACAGAGGCAGGTTGAATGTGCTTACCAATATATTGGGTAAAACATATGAACAGATTTTTGAGGAGTTTGAAGGCCGTGTTCCCGATGATCCGCATGCGATGGGGAGTGGAGACGTGAAATATCATGTGGGATTTCGTTCCGATATCACAGCGCTAAATGGGAAAAAAGTCAATATCCAGATGGTTCCCAATCCATCTCATCTGGAGCTGGTGAATTCCGTAGTAAATGGCTATTCTCGGAGTAAAGCAGACGTGCTTTACAATAGTAATTATAATAAAATATTGCCCATCCTTATTCATGGTGATTCGGCTATTGCCGGTCAGGGAAATATTTATGAAGTGTTGCAAATGAGTAAGCTTCGTGGGTATTATACCGGCGGAACCATTCATTTTGTGATTAATAATCAAATTGGGTTTACTACAGATTTTGACGATGCTCGTTCTTCCGACTATTGTACGAGTGTGGCATCCATGGTGGAAGCACCTGTTTTTCATGTAAATGGGGATGATGTAGAGGCTGTTTCGCGCGTATCAGCTATTGCAATAGAATACAGACAAAGATTTAATACGGATATCTTTATAGACATGGTTTGTTACCGAAAATATGGCCATAATGAAGGAGATGATCCGAAATATACACAGCCAAAGTTGTATGAATTAATCGATAAGCATCCCAGCACCAGAGAAATTTATTCAGAACAATTAACGAAAGCCGGAGATGTAGATGCAGGTCTTGCAAAAGAAATGAAACAGCATTTCTGGAAGACTTTACAAGATCGGCTGGATGATGTAAAGCAGCATACTTTAAAGGATAATTTGCAAGAGCCTGAACGCTGGTGGCAGGAATTGAGGTCTTCTAAACCGGAGGACTTTGATCAATCTCCGGAAACTGCTATCTCAGAGGACGAACTTAATTTGTTGGTTGAAAAAATGTCTTCTGTCCCCGATAGTTTTAAACCTCTCAGAAAGATTAAAAAACTTTTGAAGGAGAAGAAAAAGCTTTTTGAAGAAAAAGGGTTGTTGGATTGGTCGATGGGAGAACTTGCAGCCTATGGCAGTATTTTACTGGAAGGGAAAGATGTGCGAATGAGCGGACAGGATGTGGTGCGAGGCACTTTTTCACATCGTCATTCTGTACTAAGAGATGCTGAAACTTATAAAGAATATAACAGACTGAGTGAATTGTCTAATGATCAGGGGAAATTCAGAATCTTTAATTCTTTATTGAGTGAGTCGGCAGCGATAGGATTTGAGTTTGGATATGCATTGGCTAATCCAACGATATTGACGATTTGGGAAGCTCAATTTGGAGATTTTGCTAATGGAGCCCAATCAATGTTTGATCAGTTTATTTCTTCTGGCGAGCAAAAATGGGGGCGTATGGATGGATTGGTTATTCTGCTTCCTCATGGATATGAAGGGCAGGGTCCGGAGCATTCCAGCGCGCGTATGGAACGCTATCTTCAGATGGCTGCAGAATATAATATGATTGTAACAAATTGTACCACTTCAGCAAACTTATTTCATGTACTTAGGAGGCAATTGGCATTTCCCTTTAGGAAGCCATTGATTAATTTTTCACCCAAGGCTAATTTGAGACATTCGGGAAGTTATTCGCCAGCAGCCGATTTTACAAATGGAGGATTTAAGGAAGTTATTGATGATGATTATTGTGCTAAAGATCCGGAAGGAGTGAAAAAAGTGCTGCTTTGTAGCGGGAAAGTCTATTTTGATTTAAAAGAAAAGCAGCAAAATGAAGACCGAAAAGATGTGGCGGTTATAAGGTTGGAGCAATTATATCCATTGCCTGAGAAACAGATAAAGAAAATATTTGATAAATACAGTAATGCGAACTATTTTTGGGTGCAGGAAGAACCCTTAAATATGGGGGCGGCCTGGTATCTGAAGATGAATCTTACAGCGCTTGATTATGGCATTATTAGCCGTCAGCCAAGTGCATCTCCTGCTACCGGTTATGCTAAAGTTCATAAAAAAGAACAAAACGAGGTGATTGAGAAAGCCTTTTCAGTATTGAATTAATAAGGTATATTAATTAAAATATCATGATAGAAATAAAAATTCCATCCATTGGAGAATCCATCAGTGAAGCAACTATTGCCGAATGGTTAAAAAAGGATGGCGACTATGTGGAAAGAGATGAAGTGATTGGGGAGTTGGAGTCAGAAAAAGCGTCTTTTGAATTGAGTGCAGAAGCTTCAGGTGTATTACATATTTTAGAAGAAGAAGGAACTGATGTGGAAATAGGACAAGTAGTAGCAAAGATTGATGAAACTGCGGAGGCTCCTGAAAGTGAAACTTCTGAAGGTGATGATGAAGAGAAAGGGGAAGAGGAAGAATCGGAGAAAAAGGAGACTGATACACAAGAACAAGATGCCGAAGAAGAAGCTGCAGATACACCTTCTCCAAAAGCGGTAGGGAAAGGCATTATTGAAATAGAAATACCCTCTGTAGGCGAGTCTATTAGTGAGGTAACTTTAATTAATTGGACTAAGGAAGAAGGAGAATTTGTAGAAAGGGATGAAGTAATTTGTGAGTTAGAGTCTGAGAAGGCTTCTTTTGAGGTAAATGCCGAAGAATCCGGAGTCCTCCATCACAAGGCCGAAGAGGAAGAAGATTTGAAGATTGGACAAATAGTGGCAACCATAGATACAGATGTTGCTCCTCCCGCCGGTACTACACAGTCGAAATCTCCCAGCAAGGAGAACGAAAAAGAGAAGGATAAAAAACAGGAATCCGCTCCTGAAAAAGAGGCTACACAGAAAGCGAGCAATGCTACGCCTGTTGCCTCTGCTATGATAGTTGATAATAAGTTAAAGGCTGGTGATATAAAAGGCAGTGGTGCCGCTGGTAAAATTGTGAAGAAGGATGTGATGGCTGCATTGGAAAACCCGGGTACTTCTTCTGAACATCCACTCTTTAGCCGTGAAGAAAGAAGAGAAAAAATGAGCCGGCTGAGGAAAACAATCTCTTCCAGACTGGTTGAAGCTAAGAATGATACGGCGATGTTGACGACCTTTAACGAGGTGGATATGTCTAAGGTGAAGGAGATTCGGAATAAGTACAAAAAAGCATTCATGGAGAAGCATGATGTGAAGCTAGGTTTCATGTCTTTCTTTACGAAAGCTTGTTGTTATGCGCTTCAGGATTTTCCGGCGGTTAATGCCTATATTGATAAAGATGAACTGATCTACCACGAATACTGTGATGTGTCTATCGCAGTAAGCACACCCAAAGGTTTGGTGGTGCCTGTTATTCGAAATGCAGAAAGTTTGAGTATGGCAGAAATAGAACAGAAAGTGGTCAATATCTCAAAGAAGGCGCGAGGCGGAAAGCTTTCTATGGAAGAAATGACTGGCGGAACCTTTACTATTACCAATGGGGGGGTGTTTGGTTCATTAATGAGTACGCCAATATTGAACAGACCACAATCTGCTATTTTGGGAATGCATAAAATTGAAGAAAGACCGGTTGCTGAGAATGGAAAAGTAGTGGTGAAACCCATGATGTATTTGGCTTTAAGTTATGATCACAGGGTGATAGACGGGAAAGAATCGGTGAGCTTTTTGGTTCGTGTCAAAGAACTCTTGGAAAATCCTGCACAACTTCTATTTGGAAAAGACCCTATTCAGACGCTTTTGGAGATGTGAGTTTTATATAAAATGCGTTATGACGATTATTCAGTTGGAGTATATAGTGGCGGTAGATACCTATAGGAGTTTTGTTGCTGCTGCGAGACAATGTTTTGTAACGCAACCCAGCTTGAGTATGCAGATTCATAAACTGGAAGATGAACTGGATGTTGTTATTTTTGATCGCTCTAAAAGTCCAGTGGTTCCTACCCCGGTTGGGAAGTTGGTGATTGAGCAGGCAAAGGCAATATTGGGGAAATCTCGTCAGATGAGAGAACTCGTTTCCAGTACGAAAAATAAAATTGAAGGTGTACTCCGTATTGGTATCATTCCTACCTTAGCCCCTTATCTGCTCCCGTCGTTGGTGGCTCAGTTTAATAAGGCATATCCTAAAGTTAAGCTTGAGGTCTGGGAATATACGACGGATATTATTGTGGAATATCTGAAGATGGATAAACTGGATTGTGGTCTTATTGCAACTCCTGTGGATGAGGTAGGATTAGTAGAAAAGCCTTTGTTTTATGAGAATTTCGTAGTTTATACTTCTTCTTCGAACAGCCTTTATCAAAAGAAAGTAATAAGAGAAGAGGATCTGCCTTCCATGGGTATCTGGGTTTTGAATGAAGGCCATTGTATGCGTAATCAGGTTTTGAATATTTGTTCTCGTAAAGCGCATGCCCGCGCTTCTAAAAATCTGGAATACAATACAGGAAGTGTAGAAACCTTGAAAAGATTGGTAGAAACGAATGCCGGCTGGACTGTGCTTAATGAATTGTCTATACAGGATTTTTCAGCAGATCAGTTGGACAACGTTCGCTTTTTTAGAACGCCAGAGCCGGTAAGAGAAATCAGCTTGGTGACCAATAAACATTTTGTCAAAAAAGGACTTGCTTCTGCCCTAGAGGAGGAAATTAATCAGGTCATTCCATCCAAAATGAGAGCGAAGGAGAAAAAGAAAGTGATATCCATTGACCGCCAAGAATAGGTCTTTTATTTTAGGTACTATACAAACTGTTCTACAACACTTTGTATAAGTTTCGTTTGGCCGAGGGTATAAAAATGAATCACCGGAACACCGGCTGCCTTTAATTCTTTACATTGTTTCAATAACCATTCTGCACCCACCTGTTTTACCTCATCTCTGTTTTTGCAGGCTCTGACTTCTTTTGATAGTGCTTCCGGAATATCAATATGGAAAATATGCGGAAGTACCCTCAATTGTCTTTTGCTGGTCAGTGGTTTTAATCCGGGAATGATAGGAACCTGAATCCCTATTTCTCGGCATTTTTTTACGAAATCAAAATATTTTGAATTATCATAAAACATTTGCGTAGTAATATAAGCGGCTCCGTTATCCACTTTTTTCTTTAAGTGATACAAGTCAGAATCCATATTGGGCGCTTCGCAATGTTTTTCCGGATAGCCTGCAACCCCGACACAAAAATCCGTTTTTTCTGTATTGCTCAAGTCCTCTCCAAGGTATTTCCCCTGATTCATTTGCATAATCTGACCCAGTAATTCGTCTGCGTGTGCATGTCCTTCCGGATCAGGGGAAAAGAAAGATTCATTTTTAGGCGCATCCCCTCTGAGTGCTAATACATTGTCAATGCCCAGAAAATGAAGATCAATGAGGGCATTTTCAGTTTCTTCTTTGGTGAAACCTCCGCAAATCAGATGTGGCACAGCATCTATTTGATAATGGCTCATAATAGCTGCACAAATTCCTACGGTACCCGGGCGCTTACGAAAAGCTGTTTTGTTGAAAGTGCCATCGGCTCCTTTTTTGAAAATATATTCACTCCGGTGATAAGTAACATTAATAAAAGCCGGATTGAATTCCATTAAAGGATCCAAGTGATTATAAATATATTCAATTCCGCGTCCTTTTAGTGGCGGTAGGATTTCGAAAGATATAAGGGTCTCCTGCGATTTATTTATATAGTCAATTACTTGCATGATAAAGTTTCAGATAGAACAATCAGAACTTTGCAAACCTAATGGTTTTCTTATAAATGTGCAATGGCTGTAGGGGGAAATTTCATTTCTATCTTGATTTCTCCCGTGTTTTCGATATTAAAAATGAAGATCTCGCTAATAATGAGAGAATAGTAGTGATTCTCAGAATTGCTACATCAGGTAAAATCTCTCTCATACTTGGTTTGCCTGCGTTATGTCACCCGAGCTGGCATATAGATCTAATACAAACCTGTGATGTATTATAAAAAAGATTGTACAATCTACAAAAAATGATATATTGTATTGATTACTAAAAGCATACAATCATGTACAACCTGTTAAGAAATTACGAATTAATTTTGAAAGAATTAAATAAACTATCATAAAAGGGTAACTTTTATTTTAAGCTTAGAAAAC
>DATGTY010000435.1:0-5677 GCA_035301605.1 Chitinophagaceae bacterium
CTTTTTGAAATCCAACTTCAGAAGTTTAGTATCTTTCATATGAGAGATACTAGAACATTCTATAATCAGGAGGATTTGTGGGAGCGCCCTCATGAATCATATGGTGGACGAGAAGTTAGAATGCGTCCTTATTATTTATTAGGCATGTTGCCGGACAGTAAAAGATTACAGTATATGCTGATTAGCCCAATGACGCCTAATAATAGGGATAATATGGTTTCCTGGATGGTTGTGAAATCGGATTTTCCCGGATATGGAGAGATTATAAACTATGAATTACCTAAAGAACGGCTGTTTCTGGGGCCGGCACAAATTGAAGCTAAAATTAATCAAAATACGGAAATCTCTCGTCAACTTTCCCTTTGGGATCAAAGAGGTTCTAAGGTTATTCGTGGAAACATGATGGTGATTCCTATTGAAAAATCTTTCTTGTATATTGAACCTGTATTCCTTTTTTCTACGAGTGTCAATATCCCTCAGCTTAAGCGTGTAATAGCTACTACCGGTTCAAATGTCGTGATGGAGCCGACGCTAAATGAGGCTATTTATGCACTATATGGAAAGACAGAAATTCCCGGAAGACTTAATATAGGAGCGCTTTCTGATAGTACGAATGTTGTTTTACCACCATCGGTTATTCAACAAGTTGCAAGCCCTAAATTAGATAAGATGAAAGGGCTTTGGGGAGAAATGCAGGATGCTCTACAAAATCGAAATTGGCAGAAATTTGGAGAAAAAACGGATGCTATTAATGATTTGCTGAAAGAATCAGAGTAATATTTTAATGGGTAGATTTTTCTTTTATGAAAGAATTAAGAGGATGAAGTCTATATTAGGATGTCTGACATTTTGACATTTTTATTACTTTAGTTACTTTTGTATGAAATTTTTCAAAGGATAAGCAATATGGCGATTACAGGTTTAAAGGTAATGAATGAACAGAAGCAGGGAACGCCCTATACTTCTTCAATGATGCCTGAAAAAAGTAACGGAGATAAGTTTTATATAGAAAATTATGGCTGTCAGATGAATTTTAATGACAGTGAGATTGTAGCTTCTTTGTTGACTAAAGAAGGATATCAGGTGACAGGTAATTATGAAGATGCTAAAGTAGTGTTAATTAATACCTGTGCTATTCGTGACAAAGCAGAGATGACGATACGTCGTCGCTTGGGAACCTTCAATAAGATAAAGAAAAATAATCCCGGAATGCTCATTGGTATTTTGGGTTGTATGGCGGAACGTTTGAAATCCAAATTATTGGAAGAAGAAAAGTTGGTGGATATTGTTGCGGGGCCGGATGCATATCGTGCGCTGCCCGGGTTGATTGATGAGGCTGATGGTGGGCAGAAAGCCATTAACGTATTTCTGAGTCGGGAGGAAACTTATGCGGATGTAAGTCCGGTGAGATTAAATAGCAATGGTGTAACTGCTTTTGTCTCTATCATGCGGGGTTGTAATAATATGTGTACTTTTTGCGTGGTGCCGTTTACGCGCGGTCGTGAGCGTAGTCGAGATCCGCAATCCATCGTTAGAGAATGTGTGGAATTAAGAGATAATGGTTATAAAGAAGTGACTTTGCTTGGACAAAATGTGGATTCATTTAACTGGGTTAACCCGGACACTAATGAAGCGGTGACTTTTGCCGATTTGTTGGAAATGGTAGCAAAAGTGAGCCCCGAATTGCGCGTTCGTTTTAGTACTTCTCATCCAAAAGATATTACGGATGATGTGCTTTATACTATGGCTAAATATGAAAATATATGTAAATATATTCACCTGCCGGTACAAAGTGGAAGTACTGCAGTACTTCAAAGAATGAATCGTACTTATACTAGAGAATGGTACTTAAATAAGGTAAAACGTATTCGTGAAATTATGCCTGATTGTGCCATATCAACGGATATTATCGCCGGTTTCTGTGGGGAAACTTTGGAGGAACATGAAGCCACTTTGAGTGTGATAGAGCAGGTGAAATATGAAATGGCTTATATGTTCATGTATTCGGAGAGACCCGGAACATTAGCAGCACGTCGTTTTGAAGATAGTGTATCTGAGGAAGAGAAGAAAAGAAGACTTCAGGAAATTGTGGACTTGCAACATAAACATCAGGCCGAATTGATGCCTAAGGATATAGGTAAGACTTGTAAAGTGCTTATTGAAGGTAATTCTAAAAAGAGTAATCAAGATTGGGTGGGTAGAAATGACCAGAACAAAGTGGTGGTATTCTCAAAAGAAAATCGTGATTTGAAACCCGGAGATTATGCTAAAGTGAAAGTTACAGACTGCACTTCAGCTACGCTATTAGGGAAACTGGCTTAGGCCTAAACAAAAATGATATTTTATGCCGGATGTTCAATCTGTTAAAAATAAATTTGGAATAATAGGGAATTCACCCGAATTAAATTATGCCATAAAAGTGGCTATGCAGGTTTCTGCTACGGAATTGACCGTATTAATTATGGGGGAAAGCGGAGTAGGAAAAGAGGCTTTCTCTCAAATTATCCACACCCAGAGTGCACGAAAACATAATCCCTTTATTGCAGTAAACTGTGGGGCTATTCCGGAAGGAACAATCGATTCTGAATTATTTGGACATGAAAAGGGTGCTTTTACCGGGGCTTCAGATAAACGAAAAGGATATTTTGAAACAGTTTCAGGGGGAACTATTTTTTTAGATGAAATAGGAGAGATGCCTTTGGGAACTCAGGCGCGATTATTGCGTGTTTTAGAAACCGGAGAATATATTAAAGTAGGCGCTTCAAAAGTTCAACGCACGGATGTTCGTGTGGTGGCTGCAACGAATAAGAAGTTGTTAGAACAGATTCAGAAAGGGAAATTTAGAGAGGATTTGTATTATCGTTTGAGTACAGTGCCTATTAGAGTGCCCGCATTGAGAGAAAGGAAAGAAGATATATCTTTATTGTTTAGAAAATTCTGTGCCGATTTTGCCGATAAATATCGAACGACTCCGGTAAGACTTACAGATGATGCTATAGAATTGTTGAACGCTTATTCCTGGCCGGGAAATGTAAGAGAGTTGAAGAATGTATCTGAACAAATATCTGTGCTGAGTAAAGAAAAACTGATAGATAGTGAAGGACTGAAAGCTTATTTGCCGAATCATAATAAATATTTGCCTGTATTAGCAAAAGCAAAAGCTGAAAGTGGTGGTGATTTTGGATCGGAAAGAGAAATTCTATATAAACTCTTTTTTGATATGCGAAAGGATGTGACAGAGCTAAAGCGCATGTTTTTTGATGTGTTACAGAATCCGGAAATGGCGGGTAAAGTACATGAAGAGTACAGGGAGCATCAGCAAGAAGATAATGGCCGATATGTTCCGGAATCTAGCTATTATGGAGAAGAAGAAAATAATAGGAAAGCGCTCTCCACAAGCCATCCTATTATCTTGAATGATGAGGATATGGGGCAACATGAAGAAATAGAAGAAAGTCTTACTATTGCAGATAAAGAAAAAGAATTAATTCAGAAAGCTTTGAAGAAACATAGAGGAAAACGAAAGGATGCTGCCATCGATTTGGGTATTTCTGAAAGAACACTCTATCGAAAATTAAAAGAATACGATATCAATGGTTAAGAAAATATTTTTGCCCATATTTTGTGCTTTAATCGGCTTAAGTTCAAGTTGTGGAATCTATAGCTTTACGGGAGCAAGTGTAGATCCTGCGGCAGCAACGGTCAATGTAGAGGAGTTTACCAATAATGCAGACTATGTGAATCCCACATTGGCTCAAAAACTTACCCGGAGTCTTAGAGATAAGATTACATCTCAAACAAAGTTGGCACAGGTGAATTCTCCACAAGTCGATTATATCTTTAAAAGCACTATTACGCAATATTCTACCTCAACGGTTGCTGTGACAGATGTGGAACAAGCAGCGACGGCTCGTTTGACTGTAGCAGTAAAAGTGGAATTTATTTCTAATATAAATCCGGATGATGATTTTACACAAACTTTTAGCAGATCGGCAGATTTTGCAGCTAACAAAACATTAGATCAAGTGCAGGGATCCTTAATAGAGGATATTGGGGATCAAATTATTCAGGATATTTTCAATAAAGCTTTTGTAAATTGGTAGCATCTGGTGAAATAAAGACTATGGAAACGGATAAAAAATCTTTGATTCAGCATTTATTTGGAAAAAATGACCTTCGGCTGGTGGAGGAGGAACTGTTAAAAGATTACTTGACTCGTTATCCCTATTTTGCTCATTTATATTGGGTAAATGCTATAAAAAATAAAACCGATAAAGGTGTACTTAAAAAAGCCGGCTTACGTACTTTTTATCCTGTCTTATTGCAGGCTAGTGTGGAGCGTGGTGTTTTAAATGATACTCCTGAAACTTTTGAAGCTGAAAGAGAAGAGGTTGAAGAAAAACCCGGAAAAGCAGAAATTCCCATTTCTCCTATTCAACCGCTATATACAGAAGATTATTTTGCTTATACCAAAACAAAGCTTCCCGATAAAATTGAAGACGATAAGCCGCCCACCATGGAACAAGTAAAAAGTTTTACAGGATGGCTAAAGATGATGAAGAACACGGCAGCCGACGACAATAAGGAAGCTTCTTTTAAAGAAGTTGCTGATAATGAAGAAGATGATTCATGTGATGAAAGTCTTCATAATGAAGAAATTGTTACAGAATCTATGGCTAAAATATGGGCTGATAACGGGGAGTATAAGAAAGCAAAAGATATTTATGAAAAACTAATTTTGCTTAATCCTGAAAAAAAGACTTATTTTGCAACAAAAATTAATGCTTTAAAGCAGCGATAGTATGTTAATATTTTTTGGAATTTTAGTTTTAATTGCGAGCGTATTGCTGGCTATATTTGTGTTGATACAGAATCCGAAAGGTGGTGGATTGTCCGGAACTTTTGGAGGGGTGAGCAATCAGACAATGGGTGTCAGACAAACGACCGATTTCCTGGAGAAAGGTACTTGGGGTTTGATTATCTTTATTGCGGCTGTTTCACTTGCTTCTTCTTTTTTTATTGGAGGGAATGATGCTACTAGTAATTCTAATCAGGAAAGCCTGTTAGAGAATAATATAACCTTGCCTTCTCCTGCAACACCTAACTCTCCTTTGAGCTCTCCGGCTACGCAGCAGAAGGAAATTCAGGCTGTTCCCCCACAAGGAGCTAATACACAGGGTACGCAATCAACTGGTGCAGATGCTGCAAAAGATAGCAACAATTAGAAAAATAGTTATTAAAAGAATAGATAGCCGTCTCAGAAAGATGATTCTGAGGCGGCTTTTTTGATTCTATTTTTGTCTTTTTAGAATGCATATGCTACTTTTGGTGTCTATGTCTAATAATTTGAAGAGATCGATTTTGAGGATGGTTGTCCTTTTCTTTATCCTTGTTATACTGGTTGGCGGTTTTTTAGCTTGGGCTATTTTTTCTCCGAATGCAGTGAAGGTGAAAGCACAGACCTATCTGTATATTCCAAATGGCGCAGTGTATGGAGCTGTTTTGGATAGTTTGGAGGAGCATGAGATGCTGGCTCACCCACAGAACTTTAGAGAGATTTCCAAATTATTGGATTATCCAACGCATGTTTATGCCGGGAGATATAAAGTTTCTCCGGGAATGAGCAATTTTGACTTGATTAAGCTACTGCGATCCGGAAAACAAAGTCCGGTGCGTT
>DATGTY010000436.1:0-3405 GCA_035301605.1 Chitinophagaceae bacterium
GATCCAATTTCCGGTTATGTCCCAAGGACAGGGACATAACCGTTCAGCTCAGCGCTTACTTTCTGCTGGACGAAGAACTGTGCGCACAATACGGGATCTCGTTGGAAAAAGGAATTATGCTGAGCGGCCCCATAGGTTCCGGAAAAACAGCTCTGATGAATCTGATGGCATATGTATCCCGACCGGAAAACCGCCACGTAATGAAAAGCGCGAGGGCAATCACCTTCGAATTCATTAAAAACGGATATGATACCATAGAACAGTACACTCGGGAAAATCCCTATACCCAGGAATATCGGATATATTGTTTTGACGATTTAGGAGTAGAGAACAATATCAAATATTATGGAAACGAATGCAACGTCATGGCCGAGATATTATTATCACGGTACGACCTCTATGTCTCTCACAGACTTCGTACGCACATTACGACCAACCTATCTGCCACAGAACTGGAAGAAGCCTATGGAAACAGACTCCGGTCCCGGCTGAGAGAAATGGTAAACCTTATTGCTTTTGATAAAAGCACCAAAGATAAAAGGAGGTGAAAAAACAACACTTATCTTTAAGTATTGTCTTGTTTGTTAAATTCTGAAGAGCTCGTTAATTGAAAAATAATATCTAACTTTAGAAAGATAGCTTGGGATGTAAGTTATTGATTCTTTTTTACCTTTTTATGAATTTGATATAAGCTGAATAAACATGAAGAAATTTGACCTGAATATTGAAAGGATTTTGGAAGATTGGGAAACCCACCATGCCATTAGAGAAATTATTGCAAATGCTTTAGATGAACAGCTTTTAACGAAAACAAAAGAGGTAGAAATATATAAAAATGGAAATTACTGGATAGTAAGAGATTATGGCCGTGGTTTGAAATATTCGCACCTTACTCAAAATGAAAATCAAGAGAAACTAAACAACAATAATGTTATTGGAAAATTTGGAATCGGATTGAAAGATGCCTTCGCCACATTCGATAGAAAAGGGATTTTAGTTGAAGCTCTTTCAAAGCATGGTAAAATAACAATTTCTAAATCTGAGAAAGAAGGATTCAAAGATATAAACACATTGCATGCTGTCATTGAAGAATCAGATGATGAAAATTTCCAAGGAACCCTGTTTAAATTTCAAGGCGTTAGTGAAAAAGAAATTGAAAATGCAAAAAGACTGTTCTTAAAATTCTCGGGAGAGAAAATAATTGAAAATACCTCAAGAGGTCAGATAATTGAAAGAAGTGGTGAATATGGAAATATTTATATTAATGGGGTAAAGGTTGCCGAAGAAGAGAATTTTTTATTTAGTTATAATATTACCGTTTTAAATGCAGCAATTAAAAAAGCATTAAATAGAGAAAGAACCAATGTTGGCCGAACAGCATACACTAATTCAGTGAAATCTATCCTTTTAAATTCAGGATCAAAAGAAGTGGCAGAAAGTCTTGGGAACGATCTGATTAATATAAATAAAGGCACAGCAAAAGATGAATTATCTTGGATAGATATTCAGGAGCATGCAGTTAAAATTTTAAATCAAGAAGGAGAATATCTCTTTGTTTCTTCTTATGAGGCAATGCAATATCCTGATATGATGGACCAAGCAAAAAACGGAAATCATCAAATAATAATTATTCCTGAAAACCTTAAATTAAAGATTCAAAACTCCGAAGATTTTTTAGGTCAGCCCATTGTTGATATTGAGCAATTTGCCTCTGATTATAATGATAGTTTCGAATTTGATTTTGTCAATATATCACAATTGTCTTCTAAAGAACGTGAGATTTACCAATTAACCCCTCAAATTATAAAGCTATTTGGAGGATTACCCCAAAATGTTGAAGAGATAAAAATATCGAATACAATGCAAAAAGATTTTTTTTCTGAGATTGAGGTTATGGGATGTTGGGATAGTTCAACCTCTTATATCGTACTCGCCCGTAAAACTTTAAACTCAGTTCAGTCTTATTCAGGAACACTAATCCATGAACTCATCCATGCAAAAACGGGCTATGCGGACGTTACAAGGAATTTCGAAATAGAATTAACAGATACAATTGGGCATTTATGTAATCATTATTTTAAACGCAATAAGGAAGAAGAAAGTATAAAACGAAAAGGAGGGATATTTAAAAAATGGTTTCGGTAATGAGAATATTCTTTTAATAAACTCTGTCATTAATTAGGCCTTAATATTATCATTCTAATTTTAAATCAAATGAAAAATAAACCCTTTATATCAAATTCCTTGGAACCAAATCGTTTTAAACCCGAACATCCTAATAAATCAATAACAATTCACGAAGGAGAGTTTTTGATAAAATGGAAAGAGAAAGAAATCAATATTCAAGGTGAAATATACTTTGATTGGTTACCTTCCTTAGCCATCAAATTTGTGGGAGAGATTGATAATTCTTTTGATGCGATTGATGTTTTTTTAAATCAAGATAGAGAACAAGTGGAGTTATGGTTGTTAAGCGGCCGATTTGGTTTGTTTTTAATTACTGGAATTCATGATGAAGTGAGGAAAGACACTAGTAAAACAGTCATTTCAGGAATAAATGCCGACATTCCAGCTCATGGAGATGTAACTGAAAGGGTTGATAAAATTACTTTTTTACTGCCCAATTTTCTCGAATATAATGGAGAGCTCTTAAGAGAAGAAAAAGCCAATAAACATTCTTCGCGCTTAGGAAGGCTGACTCTTGCAACGGATGATTTTTTGATCACTATTGATCAGAGTGAAAATCATAGCGCTGAAGCACAAGAGTTAAAGAGCCAAGGAGGTTATCATTGCCTTCACATTGGAGAGATAATACATAAATATAAACATATTACCTTAACTGAAGCAAGTGAAGTATTAGCAGCTTTTACTTCTTTCATCTCCTTTGCAAATGGACGGAGGACTGCACCTTTATTTTTAGAAGGGTTCAAAAACGGAGAAAATGTTTTTACCTCTTTTCGTATCCCTAAAATTGATGCCTATAATGATGTGTTTTCCTGGTTGCCTCGAGCTGTTTTCGGTGAATTAAACAATCCTTGGAATGTTTTTTATAACCTATGGATGAAAAATGAAGACACAAAAGATGTATTGTTTACTGTGGTGCACTGTTACATGGAAGCAAACAAAAACTCAGGGTTTTATCAGGGGGAATTAATTATAGCTACGACTGCTCTGGAATTAATTTTTAATTGGTGGATGGTAAGTGTTAAAAAGAAAAATGACGTAAGAGTTTTACATGGTAAAATCAGAGAATTGTTAAAAGAAATCAATCACGAGACGGCAGTTCCGGAGACTTTTGAAAGTCTTCATGAATTTAGCCGGAATGCAGATGGAGAATCAAAAGACGGCCCCAAAGTTATATCTGAAATAAGAAATAAATTAGTACATGCAAAGAAAAAACACAGG
>DATGTY010000437.1:0-3383 GCA_035301605.1 Chitinophagaceae bacterium
AAAAAAGAGAAATGGAAAGTGTACAGTCGAGAAGTAATCAAAATAAAGCTAGATCAGGCGAAGAGAATTTCTCTGAAGTGAAAAATGTATTAACAAAACTAAAGAAAAGAGGGTTAATTAAGGAGTTTATAGAGAATGTGAATATATCTCATAAAGACTATAAGTATAAAAATCAATTTAAGATTGATTTTAAAATAAAAACAATAGACGATAAATTTATAATAATTAGAACAAGTAAGTCGTATAGAAGTGATAGAGTTAAAATTTTCTTCTATGATTTTATAGGCGCTAATCTATATTCTAAATTTTCAGAAAAGATAGTTGCATCTATTATTTTATTCCCTGATAGAGAGCTTGTTAATAAAACCTTTAATAATAATAGAAAGAAATTTATAGAAAAGGAGTTTTATTCACCAGCTACTCATTGGCTTACAAAGAGTGAGTTTTTAACTTATATAGAAAATTATAAATATGAAGTTGTTGACCTATTAAATGAGGAAGAAGAGAGATTAGAAGAAATAAATTATGCATTATTTGAAGAGGATAAAAAATATAAAGGGTCCAAATATACGATTGAATTCAATGAGATCATAAAAAAAGAGTATGGAAAAGAAGGAAGTTATTATGGAAAAACTGGATTTATGTTAGAGAAATATCTCGTGGATAATCTTAATGATCCAGAGAATTTGATAAGCTACAAAAACAATCAAAGAAGATGTGTAGAGTATGATTTAATAATGGATGGGGTCCTTAAGAATAATCAGTTGCAGAGAAAGGAGGTTTTGTATATTGAAGCGACTGATTCAATAACAAAGTTAAAAACATTAGGGTCTGCTAAGACAGATATACATGCTAAATTACACCTAATATCCGGAAAAGTACTGAATATAAACTTAAGTGTAAAAAATGCTTCTGATAAGCCTGTTACTTGTCATGATTATCGGGCTGAAGACTTTTGCAGAGTTATTAATGATACTGATAATGATTTTTGCGAGGCAGTTACTCTTTTTCAAAAAGCCGGTTCCTGGAAATCATTTAAAGGGCATGTTGAGAATAATGAAAAAAGGTTTGCCCAATATGTCTCAGTTCTAAGAAACAATATGGATGCCATTATAAAGTGGGCAATAACTGGAGCTGGAGATGAGGAAAATATAATGGATGAAACTACACAAATCGCAAATTATATTTTCATTCGGCGAAGAGATAGAGTAGAAGACGAATTCTACTCTGCTACGGAGTATATGGAGCTTCTGAAGAAACGAATGCTCGATGATAAAAGGCCAGGCGCGCCATTTAGTTGGACATACCCATCAAAGAATAGAGGTTCAAGAATACAGTTAAAAATGCCTGTGTTATAGGTTCATTTCTAATTGATGTGACTCTTCTTCTAGTGTGTTTTTATTGCGTGGTTCTGCTATACCTTTCAAAGATTTAATGATTTCTTTTGCTATCGACTGAACAACCGGGATAGCAACCGAATTGCCCATTTGTCGGTACATTTGAGTCCGAGAAACTGGAAAAACAAATTCCTCTGGGAAACCCATTAACCCTTTGCATTCATTTACTGTCAGTAGGCGCACTCCGGTTTTGCCGCCTTTTACAAATGTTCCAGTCAATCTTTGTATCTTATGATAACTAGAGACAAGGGTTTTTACCGGGCCTTGAGTATTTTGATCTATTAATTCAGGTCTACCATCCTCTTCTTTAAAAAGATATGTTTTTTGTAAATGCTTTGAAATCGTGTAGCCAGAAACGTTACTCTCGATAATATCGCCAACATCGGCTCCTAGCATGGGAGGAGTTGGAAATTTAAAATCAATTGGTTCTCTAAAAGCAACCAAGTAAAATCTTTTCCTATTCTGAGGTACACCAAAGTCAGCAGAGTTCAAAATGGTGTAGTTGCTGTTATACCCCAAACCCTCTAGGGATTTCAGAATTACCTTGAGAGTTTTTCCACCATCATGATTGACTATGCCAACAACATTTTCTAGAAAAATAGCCGTTGGCTTTTTGTATTCGATCACACGAATTATTTCGTGAAACATTGTGCCTTGTGTAGGGTGTTTAAACCCCTCTCTTCTACCTATATGGCTAAAGGGTTGGCAAGGAAATCCTGCGCATAATATATTGTGGTCGGGAATATACGACTCGCTTATTTTTGTAATATCCCCAAATGGAACTACGCCATGGTTTTTATAATAGGTGAGCTGAGCATGAATGTCATATTCTGATGAGAAAACGCAGTTGGCACCTTCTCTTTCAAATGCTATTCGAACTCCGCCAATCCCTGCGAACAAATCAATAAAAGTATGTTTTGCATCTTTTGCGAGAGCTTGTTCGGCATGATGGGTGCTTATAGCTAGATCATGGCTAATTTGTCTGAATTTATTCAGAGATATGCTGGATTTGATTAGCGACATTTTTTAATGGAAAAGGCAAATGGTTAAGAGGGAGGCTTAAAGGAAAATCCTGCTAGATTCTAGATGAATCAAATGTCTTACTTGTAAGGTTGAGGGTTTGCCGCTTACGAGATTGCTTTGGTTGAGGTCTCTATCAGTCCTCCAAAGCCGAGTTTATCATAAGAAGTAGCTTTTAAATGGGTTTTCAGCTTGTAAATAATGCTGTACGTACGTACAGTGTAGGCTATATCCCATGAGCTTTCAATGCCAATTAAATCAATAAGTTAAGCGTGTTTCAGTTTGTTCAGTAAATGCTTTGTATACAATTTACAGAGATGGAGAATAACATTCTGCAAAGAAGGCTTGAGGATTAAGCCGGGGCGTATCAAACCGCAGGATTCGGCACCATAAAAGAAACTCCCAAAATTCGGATTTTTAATATGTCCAACTTTTGGGGGTCACTTCAATTATGATGGACACAATTTTTCACTTATCCGAAGCGCACCTCAAGATGCCTTCATCGGATGCTTACTTCTCGACATGCTTTGCGTAAAGCCATGGCTCGCTAGTGTTTGCTGATAGCCGGTGTTTTTCAAGATAGTTGTCACTATTTTTGCCTCAAGCAGCTGTAACTACCCTCTAACTTGGCTTGTTTGCGCCAATTATAAAGGGTTGCAGGGGAAATGCCTTCCTGCCGAGCCAGCTCGGCCACAGTCAGGTTATACGGCGGCAAAAGCTTGCTCAGTACGGCTTCTTTGCGCTCAGGTGAATAACGGCTCATCACGGGTATCCTTTACCGCCACTCTGGTGAAAATTTGGGGGTGACAACTATCCTGCCAGAGGGGGTTGGGTGGGGTTTTGATCCTATTTATTTTGGTGATAGTCGTATGACGGTGCACGATTTGGATCAGATCAGTACCACGCGCCCGATCGTAATTATGCATGCCAGTATGCATTTGATGAATGTAAATACGGTCATGCTCC
>DATGTY010000438.1:0-3925 GCA_035301605.1 Chitinophagaceae bacterium
ATGGAAAATTCATGGGGTTTTATGATTTTACAGAGCAAAAAGAGGTAGGAACAGGAAGGATTGATATTGGTGAAGACGGCGTACTCCTCGAGCTTGATTATGAGATGGATGAAGATTGGCAGTTTTGGACAAGCTCGAAATTGTTTAGTCTGCCGGTGATGATTCAGAATCCTGAAGTAGAGGACAGTGCTGAGTTTAATCAAATAAAGAATAAATTTAAGCACTTGTTGAGGCTAATAGATAGCACTACTTTTCCCAATAATAATTATTTGGATTATTTTGATGATGTGGCTTTTGTAAATTATATGCTCGTTTACCTCTTTACCGATAATGAAGAGATTAATCATTTGAAAAGCACTTACATTAATAAGAAGCCTGATGGGAAATACAGAATGGGTATCATTTGGGATTTTGATTCAGGTTATGGATTTGTCGGCAACAGAACACATTTTAAAATAAATACCGCAACTACTCCACTATTCTGGCCGGGGAAAGAAGCTGGTCTGGGTACCGTCTTTTTTGAACGGCTAATGGAAGATCCGCATTTAATCACCCTTCTTAAAGAAAAATGGAAATGGTTTAAAACTGATAAATATCGGAAGCTTAGAGATTATGTGATTCAATATGCGGGTCAGACTAAGAAAGTCTTTAACAGGGAACATCTCATTTGGGGAAAGCGCGGATCTTCAGGCGACTGGCAAAAAGATTTGCAGGAAGTTCTTTTGTGGATGGATGTGAGGGTGAAATATATGGATAGTTATCTAGCCGGATTGTGATTGTATAACTCCATTGAGCTACTAATAATTCGGTAATGGTTTCCCTTGAGATTTATTTTTGCTTAGCCCCCAACTTTTGGGATTGATCCTGTTTAATCCAAAATGTTCGTGAAAATGTACCAGAAACAAAAAAGCAGCTATGAAAGAATTCTCATAACTGCTTGATTATTAAGTGGGAGTTGAGGGATTCGAACCCCCGACCCTCTGCTTGTAAGGCAGATGCTCTGAACCAGCTGAGCTAAACTCCCAATATTTCAATTCTACCCACTAAAAACAGGTACTCTAAACCTACTCCGTCGAAGTTTTAACAAAGGTGGGCAACTGAGCTAAATTCTCTTCTGATTGTCAATGATTTATCGGTATTTTTCGTAAATGCGTTGCAAAGATATAAAGCAATATTTAAACTTCAAAATTTTTCTAAGAAATTTTCCAATTAATTATTTTGTTGGTCTTTTTATGGTCATAAGGAGCTGAGATACGAATATAATTATCGGTGTATCCCTCCATTCTTCCGGCTTTATTATGTTCTTCGAATAAAACAGGGCGTTCTTGTCCATATTGTTGCTCTGTGAAAAATCTCATCTTCTGATAAGAGAGATTTCTAAGTTTCTTGCTTCTTTCATGTCTAATATTCTTAGGAACCACTGGTTTGATTTCCAATGCATGTGTATTTTCTCTTTCAGAGTAAGTGAAAACATGCAGATAAGAAATATCCAGTTCATGCAGAAAGTCCATCGTTTCCTGAAAATCCTCTTTAGATTCGGAAGGAAATCCCACGATTACATCTACACCAATACAGCAATGAGGCATGCGTTTTTTAATGAGCTTAACACGGTCGGCATATAATTCTCTTCTATATCTTCTGCGCATTAATCCTAACATTTTATTGGATCCACTCTGTAACGGAATATGAAAATGAGGCATAAAGTGCTTGGAACCGGCGACAAATTCAATAATCTCTTCAGAGAGGAGATTGGGTTCTATAGAGGATATTCTATAGCGGTCAATGCTGTCTTCTTTATCTAATGCTTTAATCAGGTCAAAGAAAGTTTCTTGTTGTTTTTTCCCTCCTTGGTCTCCTTTCCCGAAATCGCCTAAATTAACTCCAGTCAATACGACTTCTCTAACATCATGTTTTCCTAATTCATGAACTTGTTCTAATACGCCCTCTATAGTATTACTGCGGCTGGCACCTCGGGCCATGGGAATGGTACAGAAAGAGCAGTTATAATCACAGCCATTTTGCACTTTGAGGAATGTTCTGGTTCGGTCGTTAATAGAAAAAGTGCCATGAAATCCTTTAATATCTTCTACATCGCATGAACAAATTTTCCCTTTCTCCCCGGTAGATAGTGCATGAATATGCGAAACTAGATTAAACTTCTCTTGAGCTCCGAGGACTAAATCCACACCATCTATTTCAGCTATTTCATCCGGTTTTAGTTGTGCGTAACAACCGGTAACGACGATGGCACTATCAGGAGCCTGTCTCCGGACTCTCCTTATAATTTGTCTGCATTCTTTATTTGCGTTTTCTGTAACGGAACAAGTGTTCAGCACATAAACATCTGCTGATTCTTTAAAACTTTTATTCTGATATCCTTCGTCCTCCATCAGCCTTCTCATGGCAGATGTTTCTGAAAAATTAAGTTTACAACCTAAAGTGTGAAATGCTACGGTTTTTTCTGCTGCAATCATGTCGCAAAGGTAAAATATTTTAACCAGATTGAACACGCATTATTCATGGCTTTGGCTTTGTGAAGCTACGAGGCATCGGATGCCGCAGTTGTAGGTAACTACAACAAAGCATTCGTAACGAAGTAATACCCTCAACTTTTTGCCGAAGGGTAGATGCGCAAAGATAAGGTTAAAGAATTATCCAAATTTTTGAGAATACAAAAAAATATTATCTATTATGATGATTATCAGCAAATATATAAATATACGACCTTTTTGAGGTAGGCTAGAACTCGACTATTTAAGCCTCTTTCTATAAGTTTAATTTTTTGCTGGAATAACCATCTCCGGTTGCGCTTTTAGTTTAAGGTCGTTGTAAAAGGAAAAATAATATCCGGGAATTTGTTGGGAAACTGAATGTACAATAAGAGCCAGGCAGCTATCTTGTGATGACATCTGGTTATCCTCCGTATTTATCTCAAAGGTAATTCCTTTCTTTGGAGCCGATAAAATGTTGACCAGACTACTATCTTTCACGTGATAAGTTGCTACAAGAATGAGGGTGTCATAAATTGATTTTATTGCTTTCAGGTTGCTTCCTATTTGGAGATTGTTTTTTGTCCTGAATTTAGGATCATTGGTTCTAACCCATTGAATATGTGGGCGCATGCTATCTTTTCCTGAACATTCAGAAAAGATAGTTAAATTTTTGAAATGGGTACTGTCCATCCCATAAGTCCAACGATTAAGACTTTTACACATGCCGGCATTACTTTTAGAGGGTTGACCTAAATGGAGTTTGTTGATTTCTTGGGTTCGCTTCCCCACCTGAATTACACCAATAGATTTTCCGGGAATTATCGAAGCTTTTTCTCCTTTTATTTTTACAAAGAAAGTATCTATTGCCTCTTTTTTAGTTATCTTTTGATCAGTTTTATCTTTTTCCTTATTATTTGAAGGATGACATGAGGTGAATAGAATAGAAGAAATAATAAGTATAATGATGGAGAGAAAAGCATGTTTCATAGCAATAGAGAGTTCTTTATGAAGTTAATATATTTGTAATTTTGTAACTGAAACAAAAATCCTGCCTAACATCATTATAATAATATCAGGCAGGACATCATTTATATTTGATATTGCAATTCTACCTTCACTACAAGGCAGGCAATAAAAAATCATGGAATCAACCATTCATACTGGTCAAAAATTCTTCGTTGCTTTTCGTTTTCTTCATTTGATTCAATAAGAAGTTCATAGCTTCTTCGGTATTCATGTCGGCCAGATGATTTCTTAGAATCCACATGCGTTGCAGTACGTCTTTGTGAAGCAGTAAATCTTCTCTTCTCGTGCTGGAGGCAGTGACATCAATAGCCGGGAATATACGTCTGTTTGCAAGTCGGCGATCTAATTGCAATTCCATATTACCGGTTCCTTTAAATTCTTCAAAGATGACTTCGTCCATTTTAGAA
>DATGTY010000439.1:0-6171 GCA_035301605.1 Chitinophagaceae bacterium
AAGCTTTTAGTGTTATGTTAATGATAGATACCATTTCCATAGCAATTGTTACTCCCCTTGTCTAGAATGAATATAGACTATTGGTGTTATGCGTGGTCTCCAATAGGTCTTTGGCAGGTTAAATATGGGTTATTATAAAACCGATTTTGAACTTAAGAAACTACAAAACTATGTAAATATAATCAATAATCCAAATACAGAAAGCCGACTCCCATTTTGGGAGCCGACTTATCAAACAGAGGGGTGCTCTTTATCGGCTGAATTTTAATGAATAATCAACCGAAATGATTTATTTTTTTAAAATTTTAATCTCTGTTCTACGGTTTGCTTGATGTTGTTCATCGGTGCAAGGTACACCGTTGATACAGCCATTTACGGGATCGGTTTCTCCATAGCCTTTGGCAACTAATCTGGAAGGATCAATACCTTTTTGTACAAGGTAAGCAACTGCAGAACTCGCTCTTTCCTGTGACAGCCTCTTGTTGTAAGAATCTGAGCCACGGCTGTCCGTGTAGGATGATAACTCAATAACAATGGTGGGATTGTTTGTCATCATTTTATAAACATCATTCAATACTTTGGCTGCGTCAGTTCTGATATTCGACTTGTCGAAGTCGTAATAGATATTTTTTAATTCAAAACTAGCTCCTTCTTTCAATTCATTCACCGTTAAACGAAGATCGACATATAGGGTTTTGCTTCTATCCAAGCCTTTGGTGGAGACTTTTTCTCTATTAGAAAAATAACCTTTTTGTTGTGCAATAACAGTGAAGTCGGATTTTGGATCAAGTTGATAACGAAATTCACCATTATTATCTGAAACTTGCGAACTATTTTCTCCGCCACGACTTTCCGTTAATGTGGTTTTCATGTGAGATAAATTAGCATCAGTTGCTGCATCCAGGGTGTGACCAACAAGCGTGAATCTTAAATCTTTATGTGTAAGTTCTCTTGTAATGACTCTGCCGTTACCTTCAAAATCAGAACGATTGATATGAGCGATATCCGTTTTGATTCCGTTTAAGATACCCTGAATTTTATAATCTCCCGGTATCAAATTATCTACTTTAGGAATAGATCCATTCGCATCGGTCATTCCTGTATAGAAAGTTTCTCCATCTTTGTAAACAGTTACTTTTACACCGCTTAATGCATATCCGGTAGGACCATCCTTTACCGTAATCAACAGATTCTTTTTCTGAACTTCAGGCTGTTCTACGGTCTCTTTTATAGGAGGAGCCATAGGTTCAGGCTGTTCTACCGGTTTTTTTGATTTTCCTAACCAATATTTTATACCAATATTGGCGCTTATGAGTCCTAAAGCCTTTTTCTCAAAATTTTGTGTAAGGTCGAAAGGGACTCTTTGTCCGATGATAGCTCCACCACCACCAGGAGTAGGGGTGAAATAATCATCCTTTTTTAAAGCACCTGTTGCATTTGCTTTTCCTCTGAATCCAATGAAGCCTTTGTATTCTTTAGCACTTGCTAAATCCGGCGTCATGATATACCAATAGGAGGCACTGGCATCAATAGAGAATTTAGGGGTAATAAAGTATTCTATGCCTACGGCAGCTCTGGCCATAAAGTTTATTTCAGTTTTGTTTATTTCCTTACTTGCTTTATAATCTGCGTAAGCCTTTTTATTCATACTATATTGCTCATATTGTACAGGAGCATCACCTAAATAAGTATTGACCTGACCTATTACTTTATCATTCGATTGAGAGTAATAATCATAGAGGTACATATCTCTTGGCATAGCAGGGAATCCACTTGCTTTAATGGTGTAATAACCAAAATTCGTCATTCCAACACCGGCATTTAAGCTGACAAAGCCTTGAAGGCGATGTTTCCCAAACCAAAATTCAGGACCGGTCATGGCATACCAGGATTGTAAATTCTTCTTGTCTTTTTGAAGTTTCATCAGAGTGTCTAAATGAAAATCTCCCTGATCTTGCTGAATAGAATCAAACATCCATCCGGGGGTTGTACTTTTAAGTAGATCAAAGCTGCTTAAAGGAACGTTATTGGTTTGAATCGTTGGGATTTTTCTTTCTAAATTCAGACGCCCCAGACTTAAATTCCATCCAAGCCAGTTGTTCTTAGAGCGCCAACCGGCGTTTAATTCTCCAAAATATCCCTGATTAAGATAAAAAGCCGGATTTTTAGATAAATCATTGTTTTTTAATAAATATCCTCCCTTCAAACCAATGTAAAATCCGGGTAAGGCATCCGGATAACTTTGTTGAACCATTGGTTGAGAAGAACCTTGTTTCTGTTGTGCCTGTACTGATGAAATGGAAATTCCTAAAATCATCAAAACTGTAAATAAACGAAGTAACATATTATTCCTCATGATTGACAAGTTTTTAAAGTGAATTAATAGGGTCATTTTTGACCTGTTTAACTTTACATACTTGAGAAAGTGATTTTGTTACCCCTTTTTTTTATCTTTGATGTATTAATAGCTTTATTAGTATGGTATATTAATTTTATGGCGGAGGATAAAAAAATACATCAAGACCAGCGATATATAGAGGGGCTGCTTCATGATGACGAACGTGTTATCGATGAAATATATAAGCGATTTTCACAAAAAATTAAACGTTGGATCATGAATAATAGCGGATCTGTTGCTGAGGCAGGAGATGTTTTTCAGGAAGCTGTTATAGTTGTTTATAAACAAAGCCGAGAAAAAGATTTAAAGTTGACCTGTCCCTTCGAAGCTTATTTAATGGCTATTGTGAAACGAATGTGGTTTAAAATGCTTAAAACAAGAGGTCGCAGAGGGGTAACAATTGACTTGGATGATGTATATAACGTAGGAACAAGCAATATCGAAGAGATGGAAGAAGCATTGGCCCAGGAAGAAAAAGAAAGCAAAATAATGAACTATTTTGAAACACTTGGCGAACGTTGTAAAGAGATTATTAGACTATGTTTAAAAAAAGGAGCTGCTCAAGAAGAAATTGCGGAACAATTGGGACTTTCATACGGCTATTTGCGTAAGAAGAAATCTAAATGTATGGCAGCGCTTGTTCAGAAGGTTAAAAGTGCAGGTTTAAAAGGTTAAGAAAATGACTGATACGGATTTTGAAAATATGGATCGCTATCTACATGATGACTTTCCCGCTTTGGAACGGGAGGCATTTGAGGAGCGTTTGGAAAAAGATGCGGAGTTTAAAGAACAGTTTCGTGTGTATAGTGAGGTGTATCATGTATTGTCTGAACATTTTGATCGAAGTGAGGAAGAACAGGCATTAAGAGGGAAACTAAAACAAAAAAATCAACACTATTTTAATGAAACTTCACCTAAGAAATCTCCCAAAAAACTTTGGATTTCTGTTATTTCAGTGGCTGCTGCAGCAATTATTATTTTCCTTTTATGGGCGCCCTGGCAGCAAAATGCACTGAATCAATATGGACAGATAGAAATGACGAATCCTACAGTTAGAGGAAATGAGCAAAATGAAAGAATGATTCGCGCAGCACAATTGTTTAATGCAGGAGATTATCAAAAAGTATTGCCATTGTTGGATAGTGCCGTGAGAATAAAACCGGACAATGCGCAAAATTTATTCTATAGAGGTGTCACGCTATTACATTTGAATAAAAATGAAAAAGCATTACAAGATTTACAGAAGGTCTTTAATGGTACTTCTGTTTATCGTTTTGAAGCGGCCTATTTTATAGGCTTAGCCTATTATAATTCTGCAGAAAAAGATTCCTGTCGTGAATGGCTAAATAAAATCCCTGATGATGCTGCCGTTGCAGACAAAGCACAGCGTCTGCTTAAGAAATTGGAATAATATCGTGTAAATAAAATGCGGTAGTATAAAGTTCATGATGCTTTAGGTGTTTCCAAAATAATATTATTTTTGCACTCAAAAATCTAATTTATGATGGCAAGAACTTTAAACACTAATTTAATTAGTAATAAAATCCCTTATGAAATTTATGAAAGTAGCAAACAGGGGGCTATAGCAGTAGCGCAAATGATTGCGACCTTAATCAAAGAAAAGCAGAGGGTAGGTGAAAACTGTGTTTTAGGCTTAGCAACCGGATCTACACCGGAACCTATGTATGCCGAGTTAATCCGTATGCACAAGGAAGAAGGATTGAGTTTTAAGAACGTTATTACTTTCAATTTGGATGAATATTATCCGATGAAGCCAGAATCTAGCCAGAGTTATCATTATTTTATGGAAAAGCAACTATTCGCTCATGTAGATATTAAAGAGGAAAATGTGCATGTGCCTGATGGAACAATCCAAGAAAATGATATTAAGGAATATGGTGCAAGCTACGATAAACAAATTGCTGATGCCGGTGGGATAGATATTCAGATTTTAGGTATAGGGAATAATGGACATATTGGGTTTAATGAGCCGGGGGCATCTAGATATTCAGGTACCCGTTTGATTACTTTAGATGAAAATACACGAGAAGCAAATGCTCGTAATTTTTCTCATTTGGAAGAGGTTCCATATAGAGCAATTACCATGGGTATTGGCTCTATTCTCAAATCGAAGAAGATTATGCTTTTGGCCTGGGGAGATAAAAAGGCAGATGCGGTTCAAAAATCTATTTTGGAAGAAGCAACGGAAAGCGTACCGGCATCTTTGCTTCAAGCCCATAACAATTGTGTATTTATTATTGATACTGCGGCTTCTAGATTGTTATAATCTCAGTGCTTGACAAATAAGTCATACATTCTTATAAAAAAAGCACAAATAATCATAAGTTTGTGACTTCCTTTAATATCTAAAATTAATCTTACTAATGACAAATAATGAATCTGGTTTCGATTTGACCGATAGTTTTGAAAAGATTCCTGTAGAAATTCACGAAGATCCTAAGCAGGGTTCTGTGGCTGTTGCTCAGAAGATTTCTACCTTGATTAAAGAGAAACAAGATGCGGGGAGGAAATGTGTATTGGGGTTGGCTACCGGCTCCACTCCTAAATCTACATATGCTGAATTAATTCGCCTGCATAAAGAGGAGGGATTGAGTTTTAAGAATGTAGTGACGTTTAATCTGGATGAATATTATCCGATGGATCCGGATGCTTTGACCAGTTATAATCGCTTTATGCATGAACAGCTTTTTGATCATGTAGATATTGATCCTGAGAATATTCACATTCCTGACGGAACGATTCAGAAAAGTCATATGGATGAATATTGTGATGCTTATGAACAACAGATTGAAGATGCCGGAGGCATAGATTTACAATTATTAGGTATTGGATCTAACGGACATATTGGATTTAATGAACCGGGCTCCAGTAGAATTTCTACCACGCGTCTGATTGCTTTAGACAATGAAACGCGTATGGCTAATTCCGCTAATTTCCCCAATTTGGCACAAGTCCCTCGTTTGGCTATTACCACAGGAATCAGTACTATTCTAAAGGCGCATAGTATCGTTTTGCTGGCTTGGGGACAGCATAAAGCTTCGGCTGTACGTAATTCCGTAGAAGGGAATTCAGTAGAGCAGGTACCCGCTTCTTTGCTACAACAGCATGATGATTGTATTTTCGTTTTGGATGAACAAGCATCAGAAGAACTAACCAGATTTAAATCTCCCTGGTTGACCGGTAGTTGTAAGTGGGATGAGAAATTGATAAGAAAAGCGGTTTGTACCATGGCTTTAAAGCTTGAGAAACCTCTATTGATGTTGACGGATCATGATTATAATAATAATGGGTTAAGCAGTCTGTTGGTTAAATTTGGTAGTGCTTATGATATTAATCTGAAAGTATTTAATGGAATGCGCAAGATGATTACCGGCTGGCCAGGGGGTAAACCAAAGGTGCAGATTCCGGGACATCCGGAAAGAAGTGGACCCATGCCTAAACGAGTACTTATTTTTTCACCTCATCCTGATGATGATATAATATCCATGGGCGGAACTTTTATTCGCCTGCATGAGCAAGGTCATGATGTGCATGTTGCCTATCAAACTTCCGGAAATATTGCTGTAGGGGATGATTTTTTGAGTCGTTTTATAGATTTTATCGAAGGATTTGATAAGGAGTTTGATATTGATGGAAGCAAGGCTACCGAGATTATGAGAGAAGCAAGAGTTTACTTAGCTTCTAAGAAGCCTAGTGATATTGATTCTGAAGAAATTCGTGCTATTAAAGGTTTAATCAGACGTTGCGAGGCC
>DATGTY010000440.1:0-2975 GCA_035301605.1 Chitinophagaceae bacterium
TGGTAAAATCTATCTGAGTTATAAAAAGATAGGGAATAAATATACCATTCAAAAATTGGTGAATGACGCCTATAAAATGACCTATGAAAATGCGCTGCGGGCAGATGGGATTGTGACAGAAATGTTTCAAACCCCTAATAATGTAGGAGGGTTGATGTATAAAGTGAGTGGTGATGCAGCTACATCACGACAATTTTTTGCAACGGATAGTATCAAAAATTTTCTCAGAGGAGCCTTGTATTTTGATCATACACCCAATGCCGATTCCATTGCTCCTGTAGTTGATTTTTTGAGTAAGGATATCTGGCATATGCTGGAAACGCTGAAATGGAAAAAGCCTGCAAAATAGCTCATATAAAAGCAGACTTTCATGCCTGAATGAAAGCCTACTTTTAGTTTTGCAAAGTTTAAATTATGCCTAATTCTTTTCCTATTTTAGTAAAAGCATTAATAGCTTTATCTAAATGTTCTTTTTCATGTGCTGCACTCACTTGTACACGAATACGTGCCTGATCTTTTGGTACAACCGGATAGAAGAAACCTATGACATAGATATCCTCCTCTAATAAACGGGTGGAGAGCTTTTGAGAAAGAACTGCATCATGCAACATGACGGGAACGATAGGGTGTTCGCCCGGCTTAATATCGAAACCGGCAGCAGTCATTTTTTCTCTGAAATATTTGGTGTTGTCAGCGAGTTTGTCCCTTAGTTCTGTAGTTTCACTTAACAAGTCCAAAACGGCAATAGATCCGCCTACGACGCTGGGAGCTAAGGTGTTGGAAAATAAGTAAGGACGAGAGCGTTGACGTAGCATGTCGATGATTTCTTTGTTGCCGCTGGTAAATCCTCCGGAGGCTCCGCCGAGCGCTTTTCCTAATGTACCTGTAATAATATCAACTTTTCCGACTACTCCGCAATATTCATGTGTTCCACGGCCTGTTTCCCCGATAAAGCCTGTGCTATGGCTATCATCTACCATAACTACTGCATCGTATTTCTCTGCCAATTCCACAATTTTATCTACCTGCGCAATCGTTCCATCCATGCTGAAAGTCCCATCGGTTACAATCATCCTGGTGCGTGCATCCTGGGCTTCTTTTAGCTTTTCTTCCAGATCCGCCATGTCATTATTCTTATAACGATAACGCTGCGCTTTACATAAGCGAACGCCGTCGATAATGGAAGCATGGTTTAATGCATCAGAAATGATAGCATCCTCTTTATTGAGTAAAGGTTCAAATACCCCACCATTGGCATCGAAGCAGGCAGCATATAGAATGGTGTCTTCGGTACCAAGAAATTTAGAAATCTTGTTTTCTAATTCACGATGAATGTCTTGCGTGCCACAAATAAAGCGTACACTACTCATTCCGTATCCCCTGTCATCCAAAGTTTTCTTTGCCGCTTCCAAAACTTTTGGATTGGAGGAAAGACCGAGGTAGTTATTCGCACAGAAGTTAATGACCTGACGATCACCTACTTTTATCTCTGCTCCTTGTGGGGATTCTATAATGCGTTCCTCCTTATACAGCCCGGAGGCTTTTATTTCTTCCAGTTCCTTAGATAGCCGTTCTCTTAACGTTGTATTCATAATATTTGGGATTTACTTTAAGGTGACAAACTTAAAGAAAAAAATAATCAGGATAAATTTTGTCTTTGTTTATCAAAAATTCCTTAACCAAAACGTAATAACAGTTTCATGTTTTCGTAATACCTGCATGATATTTTTGCCGAAGAATAAAAAAATAAAAATGAAGAAAACAACTTTAAGAAGTATCCTTTTGATAATGCTTAGCTTATTGGTTTTTTCAGCCTGTAATTTTTCCGGATCTTCTGATGACTCAGAGACGGAAGCCATTAAGGTGAAAGGTTCCGATACGGTTTTGCCTATTTCTCAAAAAGCAGCGGAAGGTTTTAATAAAAAACATCCGGACAGTCTTGTCTCTGTCACCGGAGGGGGAAGCGGAGTCGGAATAACAGCGCTCATAAATGGTACTACTGATATTGCTCAGGCATCCAGGAAGATGAAGTTTATAGAAAAGCAAAAAATAAAAGACAATGGGCAGAAGGTTGTGGAAACGGTTATCGCTTATGATGCTTTGAGTCTGGTGGTACATCCTTCTAATAAGGTAAAGCAGTTAACCCGAAAGCAGTTAGAAAAAATTTTTACTGGTGAGATAACGAACTGGAAGGAAGTTGGTGGTGCTGATATGGAAATTATCCCTTATGCCAGACAAACTTCGTCCGGAACCTATGAATTCTTTAGAAGTCATGTCCTGGATGATAAAAGCTATATGTCGGGTATTATGAGTATGGCTTCTAATGGTGCAATTATCCAATCTGTCAGCCAGACAAAAGGGGCCATTGGATATGTAGGGCTTGCTTACCTAAATGATAGCGTTCAGCCTGTAAGTATTTCTACTGATGGAGGAGATATCTATGTTAATCCAACGGTTGAGAATGCCAAAAACAAGAGCTATCCTTTAGTGCGACCTTTATTCTTTTATTACCTAGCAGGGAATAGTTCAAAGGTGAAATCTTTTGTTGGTTTTGTACACTCGGCGGAGGGACAAAAAAATGTATCTGATATAGGTTTTATTCCGGTTAAATAATTGAAGAAAGTAAGACAGACGGATGAATAGAATCAGTAAGCTTATTGGGCGGTTCACGGAAGGGAGTTTGAAACTGAGTAGTGCGGTCACAAGTATTGTGATATTGCTTATTGTGATTTTTTTATTCAAAGAAGGTTTTGGGCTGTTTAATTCGCCTACAGTAACCAAAGGTTATTCTTTGTATGTCAATGCTGAGAATCCTGTTGAAGCATTATCGCCTTATGAAATTAAAAAGATCTTTAATAGTGAAATAAAGAATTGGACTGCGGTTGGGGGGGGTAATCAAGAAATACGTCTCTTCAGATTTGAACAAATATTTAATAAATATTCTGAAGAAGAGCTGGGGGCTGATTATAGTCTCT
>DATGTY010000441.1:0-2813 GCA_035301605.1 Chitinophagaceae bacterium
GAAGAAAATAGAGTAGTCCAAAACAGAGCAAACCGGTTAATCCTGCTATATAATTGCTTAAAAGTAGGGCTTGTATGATACTCCATAGGAATATGGCAGAATACATGGGGTGCCGGACATATTTATAGACCCCTGAATCAATAATTTTATGTCCCTTGCGGATTTCGAGCGTTTCAGACCAGTTCTTACCCAACGCTTTATGGGAACTGTAGAATAACCACAGGGTTGGAATGATTAAAACGAATCCGAGGATATGAAGAGGCATAGGAAGCACATAATCAGCAAAAGAGAAAATATCTGTAAAGAAGTAAATGAGTGGTATAATCCACATTCCAAGAACTACTAACCTCAACAGATTTGCCTCCAGAGCCCCTTTTTTGTTGTTTATGATTTCATTTGATTTACTTTTCTTCTCATAAGGGTACCGGATTATCGCAGTTCCAACCAATACGATGGCATACCCAATTTTTAAAATGATTGGTTCCATATGTTCTGTCATTTAATACATTGCAATGTTAGCGGTATTACACGGATGGTTCTAATAGAATTTATTTTATTTCCTCAAGTAAACCATACAGATCTGTCACTACCCAGCGCTCTACCACTTTATGATTCTCCAAACGGTAAATAGCAATCCCTTTGAGTGTAATAAACTTTCCTGTGGGAGCGATGTTTTGGTAGCTCCCTTTATGGGTTCCCAGCAACCTCCATCGCACAACTACTTTGTCTCCTTCGCCAATGAGATCATCTATTTCGTATCGGGCGTCTGGCAGTACGGACTGTATAATGCCGGAATAATAATCCCGAAATGCTTTTGGACCGGTTGGACCGTCTTTTGGCCAATCGTGAGATATAAATTGAGGCGCAATAAACTCTTCTATAAGCGACCAATTCCATTCAACAAGAACTTCTTGGTACAATAGTTGAATAATTTGTTTGTTGCCCATTGTTATCTTGTCAGTCATATTTTAATGATTTTATTTTGCGGTAAAATTAAGGACCCTGCTGACAAGAAAAATTGTATAATCCTGCTATTTTTGATTTGCAAACGATGGATAAATACCGAACATCTTTTTAAAGGTTTTATTAAAATGAGAAGAATCGGCAAAACCAGAATGATGAGCACAATCGGTGAGTGAATACCCTTTCTTATATCGCAGTATAGCCATTTCAATTCTTTTCCAAAGAATATATTGTTGGATAGAAATACCCATCTGCTCCTTAAATAAATGAGCAAGTCTGCTTTCTGATAAGAATACATTCTCTGCAATATCGGCAATACTTAGTTCTTGCTTTGTGTAATTTTCGTTTATCCAATTTAAACATCGTTGTATCCTATTATCCAGGATTTTCTGACTTAAATCATGCTTTTCAAAATTAAGGATATGGTTTTCCTTAAAATGTTCAGGTTCAATTTCGTCAATTAAAATTACATCTTCATTCTGCTTAAAGAAGTACGTTAATATATGTTTGCCGATGTTCGTATGAGGTTCTATAAAATACAGTTGGCATTTGCCATGCCGACAGCAAAAAGTATGCGGCACATTAGAATTGACGATTACGGAATGAATATTTTGATAGTGATGCTTATCAGTTTTAATATTTAATTGTCCTGATAAAGTAAATGCCACTTCAATAGGAAAATGAGAATGACGTTCTAATTGGTAATCTTTTTGAGAAAACCCTGTCACTCCATTTTCAATATCAAAATAATTTATTGGCATATCCATTGAGTTTAATGTTTATGTTTTGACTATTTTGTGCCAATCCGGTCGTTATAGGCTGTGGCTCTTTCCTAATTGATTTTCATTATTTAATATTGTTTCCTATCCATCCCAGATGAGTATGTTTAAAGCTGTCCGTATATTTTAAACCATAACCAAATATTCTGTCCATAGCAGAATGGCCAAACATAATTAAACCTATTAAAATAAAGATGTTGACATTCGAAATGAACCCTCCAAGCATAACCATAATAGCAATAAATTTATGATGAAAAATATTGTATAGTAATGCACCAATTTTTGTGTTAATCAGATAACCTACCATTGATACATCAGGCGTTAGAATTAAAAGCGGGAAGATCCACCAATGATAATTTAGGAGGCTAAAAAGTACAATAGATAGTATAAATTGTCCTATTTCTTCTATTTTTAGTATTTTGTCCATTCTTTTCAAATTAAATATTATTGGACAAAGGCCCATATTATACACAAGTTTATTCTTGACAAAAATCAAGAAGTTTCCATTTTTCGTTTTCTAATAACGCTCCACCGGAAAATGTTTGGGATTGATCCATTTTTTTTTGGTTTCTCTCAAAAATAATACCCCTCAACAACTCATTAAAATCGTTTATTTTCAATTTATATCCTTCCAATTCCACCACTTCAATTTTTCAGACTCTTGTAGTTCAGATGGCGTTTCGGCAAAATATACTGCGCAACGAAAAGTGTAAAGCAGGCAGCGATCTTGCACACTTCCAGCAAAGGCGTTGGACTCATCGTACAACAACTCTGGACTTCGCCCTTTTAAATCGGCTATCTGATGTATGCCGATATTGTACAAATCTTCGGCAATGGATTTTCCTACCCCCGGAATGCATTGTAAGTCTTTCAGACTTTCTGTTTTAGTGGTCATAACGCTAAATTTCCATTGTTATCAAATTCCCACAAGGGATTGTAGGCCACCTCAAACACATAGCCGTCCAAATCTTTAAAATAACCGCTATAGCCGCCCCAATAAACGTCTTCTGCCGGTTTGACAATAACACCTCCTATCTTCTCAACTTTTTCTAAAACAACATCTACTTCCTC
>DATGTY010000442.1:0-4050 GCA_035301605.1 Chitinophagaceae bacterium
ATTTCTGATAATAAATACTTTCTGCCCGCTTTTGTTGACTACGCTTTTAATGACGAAGTCATTCGGTTTGTCGATCTCATTTTCTTCTACGTATTGGGCTATCAATTTGATAAATTTTCTGCCAAATTTCGTGGCTTTCCCTTTGCTTACACCTTGTATCTTTTCTAACTCCTCCAAGGAAGTAGGATAGTTTGTTGCCATATCCTCTAGAGAGGTTTCCTGAAAAATAATATACGGAGGAAGTTCTTTCTTTTTGGCTACATCCTTACGTAGTTTTTTAAGCAGATTAAATAAAGTGGGGTCTGCTGCAGCTGTTCCGCCTATAATATTTTCTACCTCAGCATTGTCATTAAATTGATGATTGAGCACCATTTTGAAAGGATAGGACTCCTTTAGAAACTTTCTACCTTTTTTAGTAACCTTCAGGAGACCGTACTCTTCAATATCTTTTTCAATAAGTTTCTCAAGCATCATCTGGCGAATAATGGAGTTCCAGAAGTGGGGATTTTCTTCTTTCCCAATACCGAAACTTTTTAAATTATTATGTCTAAAAGTTGAAATTTGTGGCGTCTTATTTCCTGAAAGAATATCTACAATGTAATTAATAGGAAATCTTCCATCTACTTCTTCTATTGTTTGAATTACTTTCACTGCGCGACGTCTGACTTCTATTTGTTCCTTAGGATATCGGCAGTTATCACAATTCCCACAATTCTCATCCGGATAATCTTCTCCAAAATAATGAAGAAGCATCCTTCTTCTGCAAACGGCACTTTCAGCATATGCGACGGTTTCGTCTATAAGCTGGGCTCCCATTTCTCTTTCACTGAGCGTTTTATCACGCATCAGATGTTCTAGTTTTTGAATATCTTTATGAGAATAGAAACAGAGACAATGTGCTGGTCTTCCGTCTCTGCCTGCTCGTCCAGTTTCCTGATAATAATTCTCTAAACTTTTAGGAATATTAAAGTGGAAAACAAAGCGAACATCGGGTTTGTCTATCCCCATTCCGAAAGCAATTGTTGCTACGATAACGTCAAGATCTTCGTTCAGGAACTGATCTTGTCTTCTTGAACGTGTTTTAGAATCTAAACCGGCATGGTAAGCAGCTGCACTAATTCCGTTAGCATCCAGCATTCCGGCTATTTCTTCTGTCGTTTTTCTATTTAAGGTATAGATAATGCCGCTCTGTGGCTTTTTTTGTAAGATTTTCACAATCTCACGAATCGCCTGATCTTTACTTTGTTTAGGACGCATTTCATAATAAAGATTCGGACGATTAAAGGAAGAAACGAAGATATTTGGATCTCTGAGTTCCAGGTTTTTTACAATATCACTTTGCACCTTTGGGGTAGCAGTTGCCGTTAGGGCGATAATAGGAATTTCTTTATTGATGATATTTATCATTTCTCGCAGACGCCTGTATTCTGGTCGGAAATCATGACCCCATTCTGAAATGCAATGTGCTTCATCCACGGCAAGGAAAGATATTGGAAGTGCTTTGAAATATTCCAGATTTTCTTGTTTGGTTAAGGTCTCGGGCGCTATATATAATAATTTGGTCTCTCCCGATTCTAGGTCTTCGCGTACCGTTCTTACTTGTGTTTTGCTAAGCGTGGAGTTCAAGAAATGCGCCACACTGTCTTTGCCACAATAAGATCTCAACAGATCTACCTGATTTTTCATGAGCGCAATTAAAGGAGATACCACAAGGGCACAGCCTTCATTCATTAGTGCTGGTAGCTGGTAGCATAGAGATTTGCCGCCTCCTGTAGGCATGATAACAAAAGTATCTTTGTTTGCCACAATACTTTTTATAATTTCTTCCTGCGGAGCTTTGAATTTATCAAAACCAAAATTGTTTTGTAGAGCCTGGTGTAGCTGAGCACTTGTAACTTCCATCACGAAAGGGGTCGCTTTAATAATAAAATAAACATATTTGTATAAAACTCATTTAATGAGCTGCTCACGAAATTACGAAACTTTAAGGAATATAAACATAGAAGTTGTGATTTTAACAGATTCCTTATCTTTACACTGAATTTTTAATTTTTTAAACGTAAATGGAAATAATAGTTTCCTCCTGAAGTTATTGAAAATTAGGTAGAATGCAGAGGGGAGTATTATGGAAAAAATGTATTTAATATATGGATGAACATAATTATGCCGTTATTATGGCCGGCGGAATCGGAAGTCGCTTTTGGCCGGAAAGCCGGATAGATTATCCTAAACAATTTTTAGATATTCTGGACACAGGTAAGTCATTAATTCAATGGACTTATGAGCGATTTCAAAGGTTTATTCCAGATGGGAATATATATGTGGTTACCCATAAAAAGTATATTGATAAGGTGAGAGAACATTTACCGGATTTACCCATGTTGAATATTGTACCGGAACCATCCCGAAAAAATACGGCACCTTGTGTTGCCTATATTTCCTATAAAATTCATAAAAAAGATTCTGAGGCAAGAATAATTTGTAGTCCATCCGATCATTTGGTTTTGGATCAAGATAATTTTTCTCAGGTTTGTAGGGAAGGCTTAGATTTCGTCGGTAGAGAAAATGTGTTGCTTACTTTAGGCGTTACCCCTAACAGACCGGATACCGGATATGGTTATATTCAGTTTAATACAGATATGGCCAATAACCATTTTCATGAGGTAAAGACTTTTACAGAAAAACCGGATAAAGAACTGGCTACAACTTTTCTTAAAAGTGGAGACTTTCTCTGGAATTCGGGGATATTCCTTTGGCGTAGTGCAGCTATTTTAAATGCATTTAAGCTTTATCAACCGGATTTGACTGAGCTTTTTGATCAGGTATATGATAAGTTGAATACGGAAGAGGAAGCAGATGTTATGAATTTCGTTTATTCCCAATGTACAAATATTTCTATTGATTTTGCCATTATGGAAAAAGCAGAGAATGTGTATGTGCGACCGGCGAATTTTGGATGGAGTGATTTAGGTAGCTGGGGCTCTGCTTATGATAATATGGAAAAGGATTATCTGGGGAATACGGTCAATGGAGATAATGTTCGGATTATTGATGCCACCAATTGTATGGTGAAAGCGCCGGACAAAAAATTACTTTTATTACAAGGAGTGCATGACCTCATTATTGTGGATACCAAGGATGTTTTATTGATTTGTGAGAAAGAAAAAGAACAACAGATTAAAGATTTTGTAGCCGATATAAAAAGAAATAAAGGAGAAAAATATTTATAATAAATAGTTTTGGAGTTGATTTGAAGTGGTGTTTTTATTAAGAAATAGGAGATTTGAAATTTGGTTTTAAGAGATTATTTTTTTTATTATCCGATATTTCAATGACTTATATAGATTCCAAAAATATTTACTTCTCAAGGCTTTTTTACGTACTTTTGCGAACTGTTAAAGAATCATTAACTTAAATTAGAGAGGGTTATGGATATATTCGATAGATTACGAAACAATATGGGTAATCTTGGGCAACATTCTGATCGTGCACATGGTTACTTCACCTTTCCTAAGCTGGAAGGTGAATTGGGAAACCGGATGATGTTTAGAGGAAAAGAAAAAATTGTGTGGAGTCTTAATAATTATCTGGGGTTGGCAAATGAACCGGAGGTAAGAAAGGCAGATAAGGAAGCATCTGAAAAATATGGTCTGGCATACCCGATGGGGGCGCGGATTATGAGTGGAAATACAGCAGCACACGAACAATTGGAAAAGGAATTGTCCGAATTTGAAGGAAAGGAAGATACCATATTGTTTAATTATGGTTATCAGGGTATTATGAGCGCAATTGATGCGGTAGTCGGACGTAGGGATGTGATTGTCTATGACAGCGAAAGTCATGCTTGCATTATTGATGGTGTTCGTCTCCATCCCGGTAAACGCTACGTTTATAAACATAACGATATTGAAGACTTAGATAAACAGTTGGAGAGAGCGACGAAACTTGCAGATGAACAAGGCGGCGGTATTTTGGTTATTACGGAAGGAGTATTTGGCATGGCCGGAGATCAGGGAAAACTAAAGGAAATTGTGGATTTGAAAGAAAAAT
>DATGTY010000443.1:0-6877 GCA_035301605.1 Chitinophagaceae bacterium
ACCCTGGGAGCATTATCTTTATTAATCACTCGTTCCAAAGCAGCAGGAATCAAAATATCACACGCTAATTCCAGACCATCAGAATTTTTCTTTAGTGTTTCAGAGCCTTCAAAACCAACAATAGAACCGCTTTCTTTTCTAAACTTCTGAACTTCTTCCGGATTCAGTCCCTTCGAATTGAAGATAGCTCCATCATATTCAATGATACAAATAATCTTAGCTCCGGCTTCATAGAAGGATTTTGCCGCATTATAACCTACATTACCCAAGCCCTGAACAACGATTTCTTTTCCCTCAATACCTGCCTTCAAGCCTACCCTTTTCATGGTATCTTTATTCTCACAAATTTCTTTCAAACCATAAAAAACACCTAATCCGGTTGCTTCTGTTCTGCCTCTGACACCACCCTGAGAAACAGGTTTACCGGTTACACAACCCATGCTGTCAATTTCTCCTGTCTTCAGCCCCTGATAAGTATCCAGAATCCAACTCATTTCTCTGGCTCCGGTACCATAATCAGGTGCAGGAACATCAACAGCAGGACCAATATTATTTTTCTTTACTAATTCAGAGGTATATCTTCGAGTAATTTTTTCCAATTGATAAGGAGTATAATCTCGTGGTCTGATTTTAATTCCTCCCTTTGCTCCGCCAAAAGGAACATTTACAATGGCGCATTTATAAGTCATCAACGACGCTAGAGCCATCACTTCATCCTGATCTACTTTGTGACTAAAACGAATACCGCCTTTACAAGGCAGTTTATGATGAGAATGCTGTACACGATAGGCCTCAATAACCTTTACCTCATCATCAATTTTAACCGGAAAGCGCATTCTGTAAACAGAATTACAGGCTTTTATTTGTTCTAATATTCCTCTATCCCAATCGGTATGTTGTGCAGCTTTATCAAAATTCCTTTCTACGCCTTCGAAAAAACTAAACGGCTGAATATCTGACATAAAGAGAACGTTTTTAAGTGAGTAAATAGATTACTTATCTAAATCTTTCTCTAATCTACGAATTTTTCTCTCTAAACTAAGCAAAAACAATAAAATTCCTATAAAAATAATAACAAGTACGGCCACCACAACATAGATTTTGCCATCACTTCTCATTACCCCCGCCATTGGAACTTTGTCACTAGCATACAACAAAGCCGGCAGCCCCATAGCCATTATCAATGAAAATATCTTTTTTACTTTAGAACCCATTCTTCTAGAATTTAGAACAACTAAATAATCAATTATAACGATTTAAATAATTTTTTATACTTCACCTTTTTAAATCGATAAGAAAGGTTAAAGCACCAACAACCCAGTAAAGTCCATCCTATAAAGGCCGGATACAATACTACTTTAAGATGTCCGGTAGAGTCATAAATATCAAAACCGGGATTTCCTCCATTTCCGGGATGCAATGAATCTGTAATCCGGGGAATGACAACGGTTAATGGAATTAATAATGCAAAAGCAAAAATGTTATACACTGCAGATACTTTTGCCCTGCTATCTATATTAGTAAAAGAATTTCTTAATACAAAATAAGCAAAATAAATAAGTAGTGCAGCAGCCGTATAAAGCTGTTTAGGATCATTGCTCCAATACTGTCCCCAGGTAAACTTTGCCCAAACCGCTCCGGTTACAATACCTATTACGCCAAAAGTAAGGCCTGCACTAGCTGCCGTCTCCCCTGCAATATCATACTTAAAATCTCCTTTGCGCAGATAGAGAATGGCACAGACAAAGGAAACTGTAAACAAGACAAACATCACCATCCACATAGGGACATGGAAAAAGAGATTTCTTATCGTCTCATGAAGAATAACTTTTGCCGGAACAGAAATTAAGAAACCGGCTATAATCACAAATAGTAACAGTAGAATGCAAAGAATTTTCCACCAATATTTTTTCATCTCAAATGGGTTAATAGTCCCTAATAATACACAATTGCAAATCTACGCGAAATGTAAAAGATTACAAAGGTTCCTTTTGTAAAGATATTGTAATACCGTGTTAACAATACTATTTTCCCCAAACAGTAGCATATCCACTCCTTTTTTGAGAGTATGCTCCTAATTTATGAGCAAAATATTGGTAGAATGAGCCTAAGGCATACATCAGGAGATATGAAATGAGGATTCGAAAGCCTTAGCCACATCATTATACAAAAACTCAAAGCTGGTTGCTCTATGTTTTTTACTACAAACTCTTGTTTCTCTTAGAATCATGGAGGCCATCTATCCAAAAATAACTTAATGATAAAGGCGGGAGCATTGGGCATAATTGATTTTTTTCTTCTCATTGAATCTTGTGGTAAACTCTATAAAGATAAAACTATTCCTACAATCTTACCAACTTATTTTAAAGATAAAAACATTCCGTAAATTACCCCCTAAAACGATGAAACTGAAAAGCGGATTTTTGCTTGTTTTATTTACTGTTTTTATGGGCTATAGCGCACTGGCTCAAAATATCACCATACAGCCCGACCGACCGGATCAAACAGATGGCACCTACACTATTCCGGTTCATAATTTCCAGCTGGAGGAGGGCGTAACCTTTTCAGAAAACTCCACGATGAATAATTTCATGCTACGCTATGGTCTCTTTCACGCTACAGAAGTCAGACTATCATTAGATGCAGGAAAAACATTTGGACGTCGAGGCTTACAACCCATTGATTTAAGTGTAAAACAACGAATTGTCCAACAAAATAGCCTCTTGCCGGCTATTGCCGTTTTAGGCAACCTTTCGTACAATCAATGGGCCAGTAAAGACTTTAGAACCAATCAGATCTCTTATGGGGTAAAATTGGCATTTGAAAATACCATCTCAGACCAATGGTCTATAGGATATAATATCGGTACAGCCGAAGCATTCAACACACTAGACGTCACTTTTGAGATAGGTTATTCTCCTATACAACACCTAGCCACCTTTCTGGAATATTTTTCCACCTTTTCTGACGGTTCTCCTCAACACAACATCGATTTAGGAGCCATGTACCTTCTTCAAAAAAACATACAAATAGATTTTGCATTAGGCCGATCTATTTTCGCCGCTCATCAGCGTTTATTTGCTACTTGTGGTATCTCTTATTGGTTCGTAAACATAAATTAATACTGCGTAACTATCTCACATTCTTGCTTCTTTAGGATGAAGCATTCCGGTTAGACGAGCGATGGCTTAAAATCCTATTGACACCGTATCATCAATAATATATTTATGGACAGCGCATTTCCTAAAGAACCCTTTACCTACAAACCCATCATCAATCTTCAAATTCTTTAAAGACAATAGTGCTATTGTGTCCACCAAAACCAAAAGTATTACTCATCCCTACTTTCACCTTCTTCTCTACTGGTTCTCCAAGAACAATATTCAAATGTTTCGGAATAGCCTCATCTATTTCCTTCGTATTAATAGTTGGCGGGATTACATTATTTCGAATAGCCTGAATCGTAGCAATAGCTTCAACAGCTCCGGCTCCACCGAGTAGATGTCCGGTCATGGACTTGGTTCCGCTAAGGTGCATCTGATCGGTATCATTTCCAAATAGTCGGGCAATAGCCTTTGTTTCACTTGGATCGCCTACTGGAGTAGAAGTAGCATGGGCATTGATATAATCAATATCCTTAGGAGCTAATCCGGCATCCTTAATTGCAAGTCGCATAGAGTGAAAAGAGCCATCTCCATTAGGGTGAGATCCGGTCATATGATAAGCATCCGCAGTCATAGAGGCGCCGACAATTTCTGCATAAATAGCCGCTCCACGCTGCTTAGCATGCTCTAAATCCTCCAAAATAAGCGCTCCTGCACCTTCTCCCAATACAAATCCATTTCTCGTAGGGTCAAAAGGACGAGATGCACCTTCCGGATTATCATTATCGTTGCTCAATGCTTTCATGGAAGAAAACCCACCAACGGATGCCTCTGTAATGGGCGCTTCTGAACCTCCGGTCACAATCACCTTTGCCTTTCCCATCCGGATATAATTTAAAGCATCCATTAAAGCCGTATTGGATGTAGAACAAGCCGTAACTACAGCATAATTTATTCCCATCAATCCATACTTAATGGAAATCATTCCTGCAGCCATGTTGGAGATAATCTTTGGAACAAAAAAAGGATTAAACCGCGGTCGATAATTTCCTTCCGCATAGTTTTTAATTTCCTCCTCAAAAGTCTTCATTCCTCCTTGTCCCGATCCCCAAATAACACCGGAATCCAAAGGATCCATTTTGTCAAAATCAAGACCTGAATCTTTCACTGCCTGCTCAGCAGCAATCAACGCATAATGCACATATGGATCTGTTTTGCGTGCAGTCTTCCGATCCATATAATCCTTAATATCAAAATCTTTTAGATCACAGGCAAAACGTGTTTTAAATTGTGATGCATCAAAATAAGAGATCGCGCGCGCTCCGGGAACACCCTTCAATAAATTATTCCAATAAGTGGCTACATCATTGCCCAAAGGGGTTAACCCTCCTAATCCGGTAATGACAACTCTTTTCATAAAAAAATTACACTTTAAATTCGAATCAAGTTTTCCGCTCAAAATTAGCGTATTCTCCACATCTAAAAATGAACAACTCTAAATTACATCCTTTTCTATAGCAAAGCTATGGTCTCTATTTCTTTTCTTGCAAACGAAAATCTATATTATTCATCACAATCCGCACATATTATTAAGAGAACAAGACTATATCATTTTGACAAAAATAAAGAACTAAATTCAATTTCCATTTTCCAAACCTAAGATAATTTTAGAAAGTTTGATTTCCTCTTCTGTACCGGTGTATTTACCAGCTACATCTGATAATTTCACAACCGGCATCCATTTTTTTCTTTTTGGCTTAGCATCAGACATTTTTATCACAATATTCATAGGCTCAACGCCAACATCATTTGTAAAATTAGTTCCTATTCCAAATGACATCTGAATTTTTCCTTTACAGAAGGCGGTAATTTCAACGACCTTATCCGGTGTTAGTGCATCAGAAAAAATAATTGTTTTGGTCAGTGGATCGATATTCAATTTCTGATAATGCCTAATTGTTTTTTTTGCAAATACGATGGGATCGCCACTATCGTGCCTTACCCCATCAAATAATTTTGAAAATTTCTTATCAAAACTTTCAAAAAACACATCCGAAGTGTAGGTATCGGACAACGCAATTCCTAAATCTCCCCTATAGACATCCACCCAATTTTCCAAAGCCACAATATTAGCCATTTTATACCCATATTTAGCCGCATGAAACATAAACCATTCATGAGCATGCGTACCAATGGCCTTCACGCCATACTTCTTAGCCAAAGCCACATTACTGGTTCCGGAAAAGTTGTTTCCGCCCTGCATTTTCAATGTATTTATCACTAAATCCTGAACCCAATAGGAGTATCTCCTACGTGTTCCAAATTCTGCTATTTTTACGCCTAATCCCTTATATCGATCCATTTTAGTACGAACGACAGCAGTCACACTACTATCACTCCTTCTTTCTAATTTTTTAACCTTATAATACAATTCACTAATCAACGACAGTATGGGTACTTCCCAAAGAATGGTTCTATACCACAGCCCCTGAATATGCACCTCAAGATTTTTGCCATCTTGTTCAATTTCAACTTCTGAAGAATCATATTGAAACCCTTTCAAGAAATCAAGGTAAGTCGGATCTAAGAAGGAAAATTGTTTTTGCAAATAGACATATTCTTCCTGTGAAAGTTTCAAAGCAGCCATCTTATCTACCTCTTCCTGAAGTATAGACGCAAAACCTTCCGGAAATTCATGATTTCCTCTATTGATAAAACGATACTTTGCATGTGCATACGGAAAAAGTTTAATCACCGTATTTTGCATTGTAAATTTATAAAAATCATTATCCAACATAGAGGTAATGATTCCTTGAGGATTTTGGGATGCCATATTTTATACTAATTTCATAGATTACAAATAACCTTGGAAATACTACCAATGAACAAGCACTATTCTAAATTTATATGATTGAAGATAACCATTTAATTTTCACAAACAAAAAAGGAAACCGTTTTCACTCCAATTACCTTTTTTTCAAATGCTTATGATTAGATAAAACACTTTCAATATTCCAATCCACCTTCTTTTCAAAAGGAGCCTCCCGCAGAACACAAGTTGACAGCTGACAATACGGACAACTCTGAGGCGGAGAACAAGGATCCATATGTATGAAACACTCCACATGTCTGTCAGAGAAATGATCATCTAATAATTTTTCTATTTGCTCTACCTCCTCATGCGCCTGTTCCAAAGAAAGGTAATAAGGCAGCGTCACATGACAATCTACATGCAGATTACTTCCAAACTGCTGAATACGCAGATTATGCATATCCACCCACCCGGGCTTCCTATTGCGTGAAAAAACATCAATTATTTCTCTAACAATCTCTTCATCAGTTTCATCCATTAAGCCAGACACCGCTTTACGAATGAGTTTATATCCCTTGGTAATAATGAGAAAACCAATAAAAAGTGAAGCAATGGGATCTAACCAAGGCCAACCCGTCCAGACCATCAACAACAATACGACAATAACCCCCAAGCTCGACCAGGCATCCGTCAAGATATGCTGCCCATTTCCCTTTATAGTGATGGAAGATACCTTTTTCCCACTTCGAATCAAATACCAACCCAACAAACCGTTAACCACACCGGTGGCCGCAAAAATAAGCAACCCATCTCCAATGTTTACCACCTCATGAGGAGAAAGGAAATAAGCTACTACTTTATAAAGTATAAATAAGCCAGCCACAGAAATCATTGCCCCTTCAAATCCAATAGAGAAAAATTCTACTTTTCCATGACCATAAGGATGATTTTTATCACTGGG
>DATGTY010000444.1:0-9959 GCA_035301605.1 Chitinophagaceae bacterium
CAGGTGAATGCAACTTATACGCCTATTGAGGGATTGGATATTAAAGGATTGGTATCCTATAATATGTATCATTATCTTAACTCCACCTTTACCAACAGAATGGATCCTATTACGGATTTTTTGACCGGAAAAACTATTTCCGGATCAGGAGTGGCTGTGAATCAATTAGATGAAAAGTGGGAGAGAAATGGTAGATTATTGACACAGGCTACTGCCAGTTATGTAAAGGATATCAAGAAGCATCACGGAAAACTGTTGCTGGGTACTTCTTACGAAAAATATAAAACCCGTTTCATTCAGGTTGTCAGAAAGAATTTTGCCAGTAACAACTTAGGAGTTATTAATGGAGGATCTTCAGATCCGCAAAACACAGATGCTTCAGGTAATATGTCGGAAAGTGGTTTGGCTTCGTTCTTTGGTCGATTCAACTATTCTTATGATGATAAATACATCTTCCAGGCGAATTTAAGAGTGGATGGATCTTCTCGTTTTGCTCCGGGGCATCGTTGGGGCGTATATCCTTCTTTCTCTGCAGCATGGAGACTTTCCGAAGAAAATTTCCTGCAGTCCACAGATTGGATTTCTAACTTGAAAGTTCGTGGATCTTGGGGTAGATTAGGAAATATCAACAATGTAGGATACTACGATTTTTATGATGCCATCAATGTGGGATCTTCCATTATTTTAGATCAAACTCAGCAGGATGGTGCATGGCCAGGAAAAGTGGCTAATCCAACGCTTTCATGGGAGAAAGTGACCATGGCTAATATTGGTATTGACGGCTCTTTCTGGAATAACAAATTCAGCTTTCAGATAGATGCTTTCAATAAATTAACGGATGGTATTTTACAGGCAAATCCTTCGATGCCGGATGAAATGGGGTTGACTTCTGATCAGGTTCCTGTAATTAACTTTGCACAGGTGCGGAACAAAGGTTTTGAATTTAACTTATCTTATCGCAACAGTATCGGTGATTTTAAATATGAAGTAGGTGGAAACTTTACGCGTATCTGGAATAGTGTAGAGCGGTTAGCCGGTGATGATATTCAGCCTACCAATTATTGGGTGAATGCAGTTGGGCACCCTATAGGAACCTTCTACATGTATAAGGCGCAAGGATTGTTTGTCAATCAGAAAGATGTGGATAATCACGCTTTCCAGTCAGTTAATACAGCTCCGGGAGATATCAAATATGCAGATATTAATGATGACGGAAAGATTGATGGAGATGATCGTACTTATGTCGGTAGCGATGTTCCTTATAAATATTATGGTATTCATCTTTCAGCCAGTTATAAGAACTTTGATTTGACTGTTATGGGACAAGGGGTCATGGATGTTCAAGTTTATCTTCCTTCCGAAGCTTCACAGGCCTTCTTTAACGGTGCCGGTGCGAAGTCTTATGTTTTAGACAGATGGACGGAGGAAAACCCGGATCCAAATGCTGCTTATCCTCGTTTGTTAACGACGGCAAACAATACGCAGAATTTAAAAACGTCTTCGTTCTGGTTGTTTGACGCGAGTTATTTCCGAGTTAAATCTATTTCTTTAGGATATACTTTACCTGAATCTGTAGTTTCTTCTATGAATATTCACAATTTTAGAGTCTATCTTTCCAGTAACAATCCATTTACAATCAGAGGAGATCATCGTTTAGGAGATTTTGATCCGGAATCTGCTTCCTCTCGTGGAGGTTATCCTCAGATGAAGTCCTTTATTTTTGGTGTAAATCTGACTTTCTAATTAAATAAAAAGAATTAAAAATGAAAAAGATATCAATGTTCGTCCTGCCTTTAATGGTAGGGGCGCTCCTTTTTCAAGGATGTAAAAAGGATTTGACAGTAGTTCCTGGAGATAAAATTTCCAGTGAAACTTTTTGGGAATCCCCCAATGATGCACGATTAGCGTTAAATGGTTGTTATAGCATCTTTGCAAGTGCATGGACAAATGTTTATGAGGATGCTAAAACGGATAATGCTTATGCGCAGCACCCTTGGGAAAGCAATGCGACAGCTATTGCAGCAGGAAATATAAATGCTACTCTTGATGCAGGCTATAATGGAGGCTATCAAACGGTTCGCAAAACCAATTATTTTTTGGACAATATCGATAAAGTAGAGATGGATTCTGCACTTCAACAACGCTTTATTGCAGAAGCCAAAACCATTAGAGCTTTTGCTTATTTTAACCTGGCTTGGACTTTTGGCCCGGTTCCGTTGATTAAGCACTATTCTGTGGAAGAGAGTGATTATAAAATTGCTCCTACTCCGGAGGATGAGGTTATTCAGTTTTGTTTGACTGAACTTTCGGATGCTGCTAAAGATTTACCAAACAGCTATCAGGGAGGTGAGAATTATGAAACAGGAAGGGTGACAAAAGGCGCTGCTTTGTCTATTAAAGCACGTATTGAGCTGTATTATGAAATGTGGGCAGACGCTGCTAAGGATGCACAAACTGTGATGGGATTAGGCTACGAATTATTTCAGATAAATAGTTTATCCAAAGAAGATTCCGTAGAGAATTTTTCCAAGTTTGTAGATTTTGAAAATAATGCAGCTAAAGTAAAATTCTATAAAGGGGTTGCTAGTTATATGCAGCAGTTTTGGAAAGCGAATGACGGAAACAGTGGTGTTATTTTAGCTTCTCAGAACTTGCAGGATTCTGATTTCCCCAACTCATTGAGAACTTATTTTGCTCCGGCGAACTTGAGCGGTTGGAGTTCTATTACGCCGACACAGGCTTTAGTGAATGCTTATTGGAATTTGGATGGAACCAAATTCAATCCTTCCAGTAGGGAGCAAAGAGCTACTAATTATAATAAGGGTAATCCAAATAATGCTTTTTTCAATGAGTATGAAAATAGGGGAACCCGTTTTTATGCCAGCATCTTATTTCAGGGGGCTTCCTGGAACAGATTCCAAAATGGCTATGTATTTCACTGGACAGGCAATGGAAGTAATAACAGTAAAACCAGTTATAATTTCACCAAACTTGTTGATCCAAAATATACAGATCAAAGCATGAATGCGCCTAATGATTTTCCCATCATTCGCTATGCAGAAATTCTGTTGACTTATGCAGAGGCCAAGAATGAAGCAAGTGGTCCTACTACAGCTGTATATGATGCCTTGGATTTAATCCGTGAAAGAGCAGGGATGCCTGATGTGGATAGAGCTGAATATAATTCTAAGACTAAACTTAGAAAGTTGATACATCATGAAAGAAGGATAGAATTAGCCGGAGAAGGGCAACGCGCTGCCGATATTCGCCGTTGGGAGATTGGTGATGAAGTAATGCATAATGTATATGACCTTAACAACGATGTAGTACAACAGCGGAAATGGCAGGATAAATTTGTAAAAATGCCTTATCCTCAGGCTGCTTTAGATCATAATCCAAATCTGGAGGCTGCGCAGGATGAAAAAGGTTATTGATAGGAATACTTGACGATGCAAGCGTTAGGTAATTAGTTTAAAATCCCTAAAGCGTAAAGGCTTTGGGGATTTTTTATAATCTGAATTATTCCCGTTTTTTGTAATAAGCTCCATTGATAAAAGCGCTATCTTTGTTTGCAGAATCTGACTTTTGGCTTAATTATTGAATAACAAGAAGAAAATTAAACGGTAATAGAAATAGAAGAAATTATGCGAAAAATGAATGTCCGTAAACAATGTATGAAGGCGTTACCTTTAGTCTTCTTGACTTTAATTGCAGGGATGAGTGCAAATGCACAGATTGTTAAAAAAGCTTATCCGGAATATGGTATTTCGGCAAATGTACATTATTCAACGATCACCGGATTTGGTGGAGGTTCAGGAAGAATTGTACCCGATATTGGCGTGTTTGCTCAAATTCCTATTCAAACGAGATCCAGTTTATATTCTTACAATCCGGTTCATCTATATATTGTGCCTCAGATTGAGTATAGCATGAGAGGAGAAACCAGAGAAACAAAATCGGGGGATGTTAATTTCCATTATAATTACATTAATATACCCATCTATGCCAAATATTATATCAAAGGATTTAATATCGTAAAAGGAGATAAGATCTTTGCTATGGTAGGACCTGAAATAGGATTTAATGTTGTAAAAAATGAAGGAGATCTTGCCAATATTAGTGACACCGAAGAGCGAATGTCTTTAAAAAATACTTTAGAGAATTTTAATGAGATTAGTTTTGGGGTGTCCGTCGTGGGGGGATACAGTTTCCCTTTTGGGTTAGAAGGCTTTGTCCGTTTAGATAAAGGATTTACAGATATTTATAGAGGAGCTACCGAAGATGGTGCTCGTGCTAATCATATTAAGTTAGGGGTAGGCATTAATTGGGTCATTCCTTATTAAGGACAACTCATTCAGGATTAAAAATTTTTAGAAAAAGTAATCTTGGAACTACCTACATCACCTGAAATTTGGGGATGGAGTTTCTGTATTATGAGCTCCATCCCTTTTATTTTGTTAGGCCATTCTTTTTGAATGCTGGAGATACATTTTTGAGCCACTGTTTCTATGAGTGCAGATTCGTGGCTCATTTCTTTTTTGATTATTTGGTAGAGCTGTACATAATCTATTGTATCGGAGAGGTCGGTAATCTCTCGATTACCTTCCTCTAATTTGATATGTACATCTATTAAGAAATCGTTTCCTAGACTTCTTTCTTCCGGATAAAATCCAATAGGTGAATGGAAACGAAGTTGTTCTAAGCTAATGGTGAACATGATATATTAAGCCAATTCTTTTTCTCCAAGATATCTTTCAGCATCCAGTGCGGCCATACATCCACTTCCGGCAGCGGTGACTGCCTGCCTGTAAATTTTGTCTTGTATGTCTCCTGCTGCAAATACCCCTTCCACATTTGTTTTAGAGGTGCCATTAATGGTTTTGACATAACCTTTTTCATCCATTTCCAATTGATTCTTGAATAATTCTGAATTAGGTTCATGACCAATAGCAACAAAGAATGCACCTACCGAAAGGGTAGATTCTTCTGATGTTTGGTTGTTATATACCCGAACTCCATTTACTTTGTTTTCTCCTAATACTTCTTTGACTTCCGTATTCCAATATATATTGATATTAGACGTCTTGGATACACGTTGTTGCATCACCTGAGAAGCACGCATTTCGTCTCTGCGAACAAGCATATGAACAGAAGAACAAATTTTTGAAAGATACAAGGCTTCTTCACAGGCCGTATCTCCACCTCCAACGATGGCTACTTCCTGATTTTTAAAGAAAAAGCCGTCACATACCGCACAAGCAGATACGCCTCGTCCGTTTAATCTATCTTCACTCTCCAGTCCCAGCCATTTAGCAGAAGCTCCAGTAGCGATAATGAGTGCATCTGTTTCTATTTCTTTTTCTTCATCTATAGTGATTTTAAAAGGCTGTTGAGATAAGTCAGCTGATGAGGCTATTCCAAATCTGATATCGGCACCCATTCTGCTTGCTTGTTTCTCTAAATCCACCATCATTTCCGGTCCTTGCACACCTTCTGCGTAACCGGGGTAATTTTCTACTTCCGTAGTAATGGTCAATTGTCCTCCGGGCTGAATTCCCTGATACAATACAGGGCTTAAGTTGGCTCTGGCGGCATAAATAGCTGCCGTATATCCGGCCGGTCCCGATCCTATAATAAGGACTTTTGTTTTTTCTGTTTTGTTTTTTCCCATTTTTTTACTTTTTATTTGGGTATAATAATTTTCTTTGTTTGTACCTGATAGCCTCCCCAATATCCTAGGGCTCCGGGAATATTTCCTTCCACTTTAGTTGGACTGGAAAAAGGATTCCCTTGATTACTTCTGGCATATTCCCAGGTGTGCCAATAGTGATAAGTTTTTTCGTCAATATTACAGAATTTTAGTGTGACGGTATCACCTCTGTAAAAATAGCCGTAATCCTCAGAATCTATATCTAATGTTTTAGGAACACCTCTGGGAATCCGTATGTCAAAGAATTTTCCATTGGAAATGGCATCTTCAGCTACAGAAACACGCCCGGAGAAAAAAGGTTCATTATTTCTTTTCGTAAAATATCGGGCATAGTCTTTTTTTTGTGGCGGGTCGAAAATTTTGGCCATGAGAAAGACTTTGTTGCTGTCTTTTTTATCTTCACTCAAAGTCGGTTCCCACCAGATAGAATCTAAGACAAAACCACGACGGGGGATAGTGGTGGTGGCCTCTAATTTTTTTTGTTCAGTTTGAATTTGCAATTGGTAGGTCATTCCTGCAATTCCTTTAAAATGCTGATTCTCTTCAGGTTCATAGTAATAGAGTAAAATGCCCGGAAGGGTATCTATTTCTTTCTCTATTAAAGTGACTTGTCTATTCTGTGTAGATACGGTTATTTGAGCATGATGAATAAATAAGTCTTGCAACACGGAGGTATCATAGGAAGTAGCAAATGGTAAACTGTGGGTGAGGATAATTTGTGGACTTTTCCCACTTTCTATTATACCTTCTACGACTAAGGACTGTTGAGATGCCTTGAGCTGAATATCTGCATTTCGTTCACAGGAGAATCCTGCTATAAGACAGAGGCTGATTCCTATGATAAATTGTGAACGAATGGACATGACTCTTTAACTCAAATTTAATCGTATTTGCTGTTGTTTTCTAAAAAAGCATCGACTTTTTTGATAGAGCCGATGCTTTTGAACCCTGTAAAGGTAGATATATTATGAAAAAATAGTTGTTACCCTAAGTAGGATTTTAAGACTTTACTGTAACGTCCTTTTTGCAAACGCTTAATGGCTCTTTCTTTAATTTGACGGATACGTTCTTTCGTTAAATTATACTTCTTGCCAATCTGCTCTACAGTAATTCCATTTTCGCCACCCAAACCAAAGTAAGCATATACTATTTCTGCTTCACGAGGACTCAGAGATTGTAATACACGCAGTATTTCTTCTCTTAAAGAATCGTGCATGACATCATCATCTGTCACTTCTCCTCCTTTTAATAAATCTCGCATAGATACGTCCTCTGCTTCATGAACAGGCGCATCCAGACTCATATGCCGGCTATTACTCTGGAAAATAGTGTTGATGTCTTTTTCATTCATCTCCATGATTTCTGCCAGTTCCTCAGTCGAGGGACCACGCTCATGGTCTTGTTCAAAAGCAATATAAGCTTTGTTGGCTTTGTTGTAAGTTCCGATTTTATTTTGTGGTAAACGGACGAGTCTTCCTTGTTCAGCCAAAGCTTGAAGAATAGACTGCCGAATCCACCAAACGGCGTAAGATATGAATTTGAAACCTTTTGTTTCATCAAAACGACCTGCGGCTTTGATCAAACCAAGGTTACCTTCATTAATCAAATCACTAAGTGACAATCCCTGATGCTGATATTGTTTAGCTACGGAAACTACGAATCTAAGGTTTCCCGTTACCAGACGTTCCAATGCATCTTCATCTCCCATCTTAATACGCTGTGCCAGCGTCGTTTCCTCTTCAGGAGTAAGCAATGAGATTTTTGAAATCTCTTGTAAATACTTTTCAACCGCCTGAGAATCTCGATTAGTAATCTGAGTGGCAATTTTTAGCTGCCTCATAATTTTAGTTTTTCTTTTATTATTCCCTTTCTACCTATTTGCGTAGCTACTATAAAATAACGCAATTTTTATGCCCTATTTTCTTTTGTAATCTACCTTTAGAGAACAATATTTTTTATAAAAGGTTCGAAAAATGGGCGCAAAAGTCCTATTTTTTTTCGATTTTACAAAATATTATTTTTTAAGCGATGTTTTATAGGGTTAGAACTCTAATATAAAAAGAATAATTTACTTTTTATAATTTATTTTATCAAGGAGGTTCTTAGGGGATGGACGGTGGGGGAGGATAGATTGGATTTGATGTTATAAAAAAGCAACCGGCGTTCGATTCCGGTTACTTTTTTTGCTTATTTCTCAGCCTGAAGTGTTTTGTAATCGATGAAACTTTGTTTAATGATTTGTTCGGCGGTTTCTTTTCCTTGAAAATCTTCAACCAGTACTTTTTTCTTCTCCAGTGTTTTGTATTCTTCAAAAAAGTGGCGTAATTCTTTTGTGAAATGGGGAGGGAGCTGTTCGATGGTTTCTATATAATTCACGCTTACATCATCGGAAGCTACGGCGATGATTTTATCATCGGCTTCTCCCTGATCAATCATTCTCATTACGCCTATTACTTTGGCGTTAACAATACAAAAAGGAACACAATGAATCTGAGATAATACGAGAATATCTAAAGGGTCACCATCATCACAATAAGATTGAGGTATAAAACCATAATTTGCCGGATAATAAAGAGAAGAGTATAACACTCTGTCTAGTCGGAGCAGACCACTATCTTTATCTAGCTCATACTTTGCGCGTGAGGCAGAGGGAATCTCTATGATTCCCGAAACTTCGTGAGGTGTGTTTTCTCCCGGAGAAACGTGATGCCAAGGATTAAACATAAGATTGCTGTTTTTAGTTTTTAATAATTAGAAAACGCTACTGTGTTAGGGAGTCGATACAGAATCTCTAACCGGAGCAGGTTGGTTAAAATCTGGTAATATGGTCTCTTTGGTAAATGATACTTTCCATTTGCCATTTTCTTTTTTGAGATTTAAGGTCTTTCTAGTGCTGTCTTTGTCGCTATTATAATATACAATAGCCGTGGAGTCATGCACCTTGGTATCTAAAATAGCTATTTTCCCTTTTTGAAACCGTTCTAAAGATTGTTCAGAAAGCATGTCCTGAAAAGAAGAAAGCGCATCCAACATGTCTTTGGAGTTCTTGGTTGCGTATTTTTTTGCTTCTTTGTAATTAGCTTGTTGAATGGCTGTTAAGAAATGGAGCGTTACCTTTTTGGGGGTGCTCTCCTGATTTTTACATCCTGATAGAATGATAGAAAAAACCAGTAAAAGACCAAAACAAATGCTGAGATATTTCATAATCATCACTTATACCACTCGGTTATATATTCTAATCCCAATTCGTTATATATATTATACGAATTGTATTTATTTTTTGAGATTTGCATAATTACAGTATAAATTCAATTTAGAATCCTGTAGGGAGCACAAAAATACTTGCTTTATTTCGAATTCACAAAATCGCAGGAAAACTTTATACTATTGAAACTTGACTTCATAGATACTGGTGGTATGTTTGTTTAGATATAAATTATCAATAGCGATGTATTTAAAGCTTCCAATGTGACTGGTTGGCAGGTAGTTCTGGCTGGTAACTGGCAGGAGGGTTTTATAGATGAACTCCGTGCAATAAAAAGCATCGTTGGTCGTTAAATCAAAGGAGCGATCGAAGGGAATTTGTTCTTTATAATATTTGTCGATCAAACTGTCAAGCGATTCTCTTTGTTTATTTGTGAGTGTATAACGAAATATGCCGAAGCCAATATTTTGTTTCGGATTACAGAAAGTTTTTATAGGTACTTTACATAGTGTTTTTTGAGGATTATCCTCTCCGCCTATAGCATGATATACCAGCGTTTTCCCGTTTTCTTTTCGAACAAATCCACAATGTGAGTAGGTTTGGTCTTGTAAAGAGAAACGACGTAAAGCAGAGCTTATAAAACTCCTGCCGGTGCGCAATATTAAATCTCCGTCTTTTAACAAATGAATACCCTCCACTATCTTTTTTTGATTCGATTCTTTTTTAACGACAGAAGAGGGTGATTCTGAGGAGCATGAGAATAAAAGCAGGGACAGAATAATTCCTACGAATAGTTTGTTCTTGATTAATAAAACAGATAGGTTCATTCTTTTATTGGTTTGCTTTTTCCTTTGGGGGCTGTTGCTTTTTATCGTCAACTTCGTAAGCTTTAATGATTTCCTTAACCAGGCGGTGACGTACTACATCTTCTTGTCCCAATTCGAGATAGCCTATTCCGGGGATGTTTTTTAAAATACTGGTGGCTTTTAGTAGTCCAGATCGTTGATTTTTAGGTAAATCTACCTGGGTTAAATCACCGGTAAT
>DATGTY010000445.1:0-8121 GCA_035301605.1 Chitinophagaceae bacterium
AATTAAATTACGAGCAATAATACCGCGAGCCTGACCATCAATGATAACGACTTCCAACATTTCATGTCGAGTATGCATTTCTACTTTTCCCATTGCAATTTGACGTTCCAAAGCAGAATAAGCACCTAGCAACAACTGTTGTCCTGTCTGCCCTGCGGCATAAAAAGTACGTTGTACCTGCACTCCGCCAAAAGACCGATTGGCTAAAAGCCCGCCATATTCACGAGCAAAAGGAACTCCCTGCGCAGCACATTGGTCAATAATATTACCACTCACCTCTGCCAATCGATAAGTATTAGATTCTCTGGAACGAAAATCGCCTCCTTTGAGTGTATCATAAAAAAGACGAAAATCTGAATCTCCATCATTCTGATAATTCTTAGAAGCATTGATACCTCCCTGAGCTGCCACACTGTGTGCTCGTCTTGGACTATCCTGAAAACAAAATGTTTTCACCTGATACCCTTGTTCTGCCAAAGTAGCAGATGCAGATGCACCGGCAAGCCCTGTTCCTACAACAATAATTTCTAACTTTCTTTTATTGGCAGGACTAACCAGTTTACAATGATTTTTATAATTGGTCCATTTTTCGGTAATTGGACCTTCCGGAACTTTAGCATCTAAATCCATAATGATATGATATATAGATTAATTTAAATTATTTTTAATTCACCCATCCCAAATACATGGAAATAGGCATCAAAGCAAATATAAGGGGTACGATAATAGAAAAAGCGATTCCAATCCCTCTTACAATTTTGATATATCGTGCAGAAGTCATTCCCAAAGTGCGAAATGAACTTTGAAAACCATGTGCCAAATGAAAACCTAAGGCAATAACGCCCAATACATAAATCAATACAATAAGTGGATTACTGAATACAACCAACATTTGATGATACAGTGCATCCATTTCTTTTCCCTGATAATCTACCGAACCAACACCGCCAAAGATACTGGCAAAACGAGTATGTACCCAAAAGTCACTTAAATGAATAATCAGAAATAGCAATACCAAAATACCCAAAATACCCATAGAGCGAGAATACCATTTACTCACCTGATTTCGTTTTGTCACTGTATATTTAACAGGTCGTTTACTTTTATTCTGCACCGTCAACATAATACCCTGAACGATATGGAGAATAAGTCCCAAAAAGAGACCAATCTCTAAAATATGTACAATCCAGTTGGTGCCCATAAAATGAGAAAACTTATTAAAAGTTTCTCCATGATCAGGCACGAAGATGCACATATTGAGAATACAATGTACTATAAGAAACGATATTAGGAAAATCCCGGTAAAAGCCATCACAAGCTTTTTACCAATAGCGGAAGTAAAAAATTGTCCCCACTTCATAAATAATAGAATTGTTGGTTCGTGTAAGTATTAAAACGGTATGCAAATTTAGGCCAAAAACTAGTTTTATCAAAGAAATGTAAAATAATTCCTAAAATAAAGACATTATTATATATTATCACTTATATCAATGATAATAATGATTATCGTTGATTATAATGATATTTTTAGTTATCATTATTTTAAACGATATTTGTATTATGATTGCAGTAATAAAAGGAGATATCATCGCATCGAGAAGGCTGATTAACCAAGAAAAATGGCTTTCCCCTTTGAAAGAGCTATTGGCTACATGGGGCGATACGCCAATAGACTGGGAAGTAGTATGGGGCGATTTTTTTCAGGTAGAAATTGCTCATCCGGAGAATGCACTGAGAAAAGCTATTGAAATAAAAACCTTAATAAAGAAAATTGCCCCCATCGATAAACGCAGAAAAACAAGTACGATAGATGTTCGCATGGCAATCGGTATTGGAGAAAAAAAATATGCCGGCAAAAGAATATCCGAAAGCAATGGTCCTGCTTTTATTTATGCCGGAGATAAATTTGATTCCCTCAAAAAGGAAAATGTCACCGTTGGCTTAAAAAGCCCTTGGAAAGATTTTGATGAAGAGATGAATTTATACTTTAAATTAATCGGAAACTTTATGGACAAATGGTCGGTTTCTTCTGCCGAACTCATAGAAATTATGCTCAATAACCCCAATGAAACACAAGCAAATATAGGACAACAATTAGGAATAAAACAGAATTCTGTCAGTGGCAGATGGCATCGCGCGAATGCAGAAGATCTGTTGGCGGTAGAAGCCTTGTTTCAAAAAAAAATTAAACCTCTGCTCTCATGATAATATTGGTAAAACTCATATTGGCTCATTTTATAGGAGATTTTTTATTGCAACCAAAATCATGGGTCAAAGAAAAGGAGATTAAGAAAGCAGCATCACCAAAACTGTATCTGCATATTTTGATACACGGCATATTAATCTTATTACTTTTTTGGAATTTAAAAATCTGGCCTTTGGCATTACTACTTATGCTCGCACACGGCACTATTGACGTCATCAAGTTATATGCACAAAAAGAAAGCAACAAATCAAAGTACTTTTTAATTGATCAGGGACTACATCTTCTCAGTATTTTGGTCATCGCTTATTTTTGGTTCCATCCGCAACTCAATTTCACAGAAGGCATAGCATATGAAAACATTTGGATTTATGCGATTACGCTTCTTTTCTTAACTACGGTTTCCGGAATTACCATTCAGACCTGCATGGCCAACTGGTCAAAAACGATACACGACGACAAAGATGATTCCTTAAATAATGCAGGAAAATATATCGGAATATTGGAACGGATCTTTGTATTTATTTTTATCGTCACCGGCAATTGGAGTGCGATCGGTTTCTTGTTGGCGGCTAAATCTGTTTTTCGTTTTGGTGATCTAAAAGAAGCCAAAGACAGAAAATTGACCGAATATATCTTAATTGGTACCTTGTTAAGCTTCGGTCTGGCCATCGTAACTGGACTAGTCTTTTTGCAAGCAACCTAATTTTAGAGAAAAGCATGCGCTCTACACTCTAATAGTCCAAAAGCAATCTATTCCAGCACTCTAATCATTTCGTTATCTACCTTTTTAAAGAACGGCAGTGGCATAAAAGTACGCCAGTTTGCACTTTCTAATAAAGTAACAAACTGATTTAATCCGGCATTAATAAATTCATCAGATGTTTGTTGTGGCATATTCAGACAGACAATCCAACCCCCATCATCTGCAATATCTTCCTGCCATTCTTCATAATAACAATCATCAGACTGATGAAAATTCAACACATTTTCTGCTATGAGGATAAACTTTCGAATACCATTATCAATTAAAACGTCGATAATCTCCCGTTTCAGATTCATCACATCATTCTCAATACAGTCATTCCACTCTCCCAAAAGCTCAATAATCACAAATCCATATTGATAATCAGTATATAGAATTTTCATATAAAGGTTCTCTGAACCAAAATAATCCCATTGCGGGTGTATAAAATAATTATAAATCTTTTGCCTATATACAAATTCATCGTGTTCCTTTCCAAAAAAGGGAGATTGCTCATCATCCTCTGCGGTATAAAGATGCCGCCAATTAAAGAAGGGTTCTATCTCATGCATACACTTACTCCTTTTGTTCTTCTTTTCTAATAACCAATCGCAAAAGTAAAAGTTTAAATACAAATTACCATTCCGTCTTTCTTTTTTTGTATCTTTCTAAATCATTAAATTTGTAGAACACCTTTTCAAAAAATATTACAATGGAGTTACAAATAAAAAGAGTTTATGAAACGCCCGAAAAGTCTGATGGATATAGAATTTTAGTAGATAGATTATGGCCAAGAGGCATGAAAAAAGAAAAAGCCCAAGTAGATTTATGGCTAAAGACAGTGGCTCCCTCCACGGAACTAAGAAAATGGTTTGGGCATGATCCAGAAAAATGGAAGGAATTTAAAACCAAATACCATAAAGAATTAGACCAAAATAAAGAAGCCGTCAGTCAAATTAAAGCGCAGCTGGAGAAAAATAAAGTCACCCTGGTATTTGGAGCGAAAGATGAAGAACACAACCAGGCAGTAGTTCTCCAGAAATATTTATCCCAATAAGTTTAGCGAACCAACAGTTTACACTATCCATCCGCTAAACAAAATAAAAAAGCACAAGTTTTAACCTTCTCTTCTATTTAAGGTAGTGCTTCAAAATCAATTTTTGGATGCTCGCTTTTTTCTGCTCTTTCTAACTGCGTATAGGGCTTGGTATATTGACTAAAGAACCCACAGTTCTTTAAATAGAACTGTCCATTCTTTACGCCACCTGCAAAATCCATCCTATATCCTTTATTTCCGGTATTATCGGTTGTAAAAGTAGCTTTGTTCAATGCAATCCATTTTCCGGATGCGGTCCGAATCCACTGATTTCCAAATAACACATGACGTTCTTTATCTCCCTGACTTGGGGAAAAATTTTCCAAAAAGGAATACAATCCTCCCAGATAACTACTTCTTTTGGGTCGCCTAAAACTAGCAATAAGCAACCATTTCCCTTCTTCGGGCGCATAAAAATAAGCCGTATAAATCGTATGTTCTGGTCCGTCAGGGACACCACGCAAAAGGAATTTATAAGTATTCCCCGCTTTCCACATGTAATTCAAATAACTCTGACCTCCCGAGCCTTCATTACCAAATTTTCCTGCATGTACTTTAGCCCCTTTCTTCAGCAAGGTTATCCGCATTGAATCCGGAATTTCACTGGGATCATTGGTTTTATAGGGACTCCAAACAGAAAATAAAATATGCCGTGTATCGGGAGAATTTACCTGCATCCCAAAATAGCCTCCACTAAATCCATCTGCCATGTAGTAAGAGCCCAAAACATCTTCCCCTTTAGGCACTGTCACCTCATTATAAAACCATTCTATCTTTACATCCTCCGGTGTATGATAATTCAAATGAACGGAAGGTCCTCTATGTCCCCAATAGAAGAAATTTCCTTTATTGTTTTTAACATAATTTACCAATCCTTCTACCGCAGAACCATCAAGCACCACATTTTCAATATTGGCAAAAACAGGTCCTTCCTTGGAAATCCCCTGAATATGAATAGCCACATAGCCGGTATCTGTTATCTTCCAAGATCCTGCATAAGCCGGCTGCTCTTCACTCGCCTTCCATATTATTTCATGACTCTTATTGTCAATAGAAACGGTCAACTTCGATTTCCCTTCTATCACTTTTCCATCTAACCATAATTCAAGATTTCCGGTTTGTCCTACTTGTACGTAGGCAGTAAATGAGGTAGAGGAATCTTGCCATGACTGTATTCCTTTGTCAGTGATATCCCCCAGCCCTTTTCCTTCTTTCCATCCATTCCCGCCAAGTGGGACGGTAATAGCATCTGTTGTCACCGTTTTAGTCGCTGTAATAGCTTGACTTCCAGAACAGCCGACCAGGGTAATCAAAAATCCTCCCAACAAAGTTAACAACAGGCAATAAAAAACATCCTTTTTCTTTAATGTAGCCATCTTATTCATGATTTATTTTTAGGTATTCATTTATTTTTCAAAAGTACACTTCATTTTCTAACTATATTTACCATTCATAATAAATTCATATATCTTTAACCGTTCATTCATAAGATCAAATATTTAAAAATGAAGAAATTACTCTCTTTACTCGCGCTATTACTATTATTTTACATTAAAGGATTTTGTGGACGTGTGGACACTTTAGAGATTTACAGTCCAAAAATGCATAAAGAGATTCCGACGGTGGTTATCATTCCGGACAACTACTATCAACTTGATGTTAAATATCCGGTACTTTATTTATTACATGGTTACAGTGGCAATGAGTTAAACTGGATTACCCAGGTACCCAAACTCAAAGACTATGTAGATGAATTTCAGATGATTGTTGTTTGTCCGGATGGAGGATACGACAGCTGGTATTTCGACAGTCCAATGAACGACAGCGTACGTTATGAATCTTTTATGACGAAGGTATTGATTGCCAATATAGATTCTCTATATCATACCATTCCCAACAGAAACCACCGAGCCATCTGTGGATTAAGCATGGGAGGACACGGTGCCATGTATTTGGCGCTACGTCATCAGGATTTATATGGGGCGGTTGTCTCCATTAGCGGCGGAGTAGATATTCGTCCTTTCCCGGATAACTGGGGAATCAAAAAACAATTAGGAGATATAAAGACGCATCCTGAAAACTGGGAAAAGAATACAGTCATTAATTTAGTAGATGGACTTAAAAATGGAGATTTAAAAATAGCACTCGATATAGGAGTCAGCGATTTCTTTCTGCAAGTCAACCGAGATTTACATAAAAAGTTACTGAAAATGGGTATTGATCACGACTATAAAGAACGTCCGGGTGGGCACACCTGGGATTACTGGAGAAATGCTATTGCTTATGAAATGCTGTTCTTTAGAAAATTTTTCTATCCTAAATGGTAGAAAATTTAATTTTCTTCATTCAATATATCCATCAATAAAATTTGTATTTTAGCACCTCTAACTTCATTAACTTTCAGAAAAATGGCTGAACAATATCTTCCTTTTGTAACTAACGAACACCTATTATCATGCATTAGCAACCTTCATAAATCCTACCTAAAGGCTAAAAAAAATATTTCAAAAAAGAAATTCTACAAAAATAAAATAGATACCATAAAGTTGACCTTTGACTCTAAATTCAATAGAATTAATGAAGAGGATTTAATCGAAACAGAAATATTACGACAAATTGACAAATCTATCAATAATTCTATAGGCACCTTTCATGAACAAATTCTAGGAGGAATTAAAGGTTATGAAATGGGAAACCTTAGTGGTTTTGATATCAAAGCAGAGAATAATACATTGTTTGCAGATATTAAAAACAAACACAATACAATGAATAGTAGTTCTGCTGAAGCTTTATTTCAAAAATTATCTAGGTACGCAGATGCTTATAAACAAGCAAAATGCTATTGGGTTCAAATTTTAGCCAAAAATAGTTTTAACGAACATTGGGCTGGTGATTTAAACGGCAAGGAATATAGCCATTCAAGGGTTTTCAAAATTTCAGGTGATCATTTTTATGCACTCTTAACAGGCGAGGATAATGCCTTTTATCAATTGTATAAAGCATTACCAATAGCAATAGAGGACTATTTAGCTTCGATTAACCCTACATCAAAATCAATTGCGAACTCAGCTCTATCCGAAATAAAATATGGACCTCAAAATAGCCAGCGTCACCTTCTTGATCAGATTACTTTCGAAAATTACAGCTATTATTTAGGTTTTAACGATCTATAATACGCATTTAAAAACTTAATAACCGAATAGCCTATTTCCTTTCCAAGGTTTACAGGGACAGCATTTCCTATTTGTTTATATTGCTGTGCTGTAGAACCTGAAAACCTCCATTCATCAGGAAAAGTTTGAATTCTTGCATACTCTCGTATGGTAAAAGGTCTTGTTTCGTCAGGATGACATCTTTCAGTCTGTTTTTGAGCGGGGCTACATGTAAGCGTTAAACAAGGTTCATCCCAACCTATCCTTCTTGCCATTCCTGTTTTTCCGCCTCCAAGGTAAAAACTTTTCCCCATGTATTCTTTTTGTATCTCTATTGGCAAATCACGCCAATAGCCTTTAGGAGGAATCATATCTAAAATGCATCTTTTATACTCAGGATACATAGAGCCACTTGATTCAGGTACATCACAATGATATAAAGTTCCTTTTTTCAACGCATCTTTTAGATTATAAATTCTATGATTAGGCAGTGGATACTGGTATTCTACGTCAATATCTTTTCTTACTCCAACCAGAATTAATCTTTCTCTTTTTTGTGGAACATTATAATAGATTGCTTTAAGAACCTCTACAGGAACAACTTTATAACCAATTTCATCCAAAATAGAAATCATCCCTTGTATTGTCTTGCCCTTATCATGACTCAATAATCCTCGAACATTCTCTCCTATACAAATCGGAGGTTTGACTTCTTTAACTACTCGTGCGAACTCATAAAAGAGCGTTCCTCTTGCATCATCTAGTCCCAATTTTTTGCCAGCATAACTAAATGCCTGGCAAGGGAATCCCCCCGTTACAATATCAACATTAGCTTTATATGCAGTAAAATCAAAATCTGCAATATCTCCCTCTAATACATTCCAATCTGGCTTATTATCTCTTAATGTTCGACAAGCATACTTAT